>JAFGDY010000264.1 GCA_016931895.1 Anaerolineae bacterium | reverse complement strand
TCCGGGCCAACAAATTTGGACCTACTACACCCACATGGCCGACGCCGAGGGCAACAGTTACATTTTACCCCAAATCCCGCCCGGCACTTATGAACTGCCGGTGAAACAGGGATCGCTGCTGGGCTACCAGGGCGATTACACCAGCTCTCCCTGGCCAATTGATACGCACCTGCACTTTAGCGTGGTGCGAGATAACGGCAGCGGCCAATTCCTCAACGAAACCGACATAACCAATACCCTTGACCCCTCGCCCTATTTGGGCATGCGCCTCAATACCACCTGCGGCGACCGGCCGCCGGTGTGCCGGGCAGATTTTTTGTGCCCCTAATTTGAATTTTTTAAGATAATAGGCAGGAAAAGGTCGCCTTCGGGTGGTGGGCCAGGATTAACGGTTGCTGTGGCCGTAAAGGTGGCCGGCATACTGGCCACGCCGGTGGCCGAAACCAACACCAAACTCTGCGAACTCTGCGCCTTTGCGGTGTTTAATATCATCTTGACCACTACACAAAACTCTATTTTTTGTTGGGGTTTATTAGAAAATATTACAGTTTGTTGAGAAGAGATAGAACTTGCGTAAATCGTTGTTCCAGAGGTGACAGTCACTTACGAAGGTGACTGTCACCTCTGGAAGTGCGTAAGTCCTAAGAGAAAGATTATTGCTCGGCGGGAGGCTGATCGGTTGGAGGTAGTTCACCCGCGTCAGGCTGGTCATTTAGGGGAACATCGGTTGCCGGCGACTCAGGGGTGGGGGTAGGCGTTTGGGGTGGCGGCGGGGGTTCGGTTTGTTGAAGCAGCGCGAACGCGGTGGTCTGATTGGTCACGGTAATGGGCAAGGTAAGCTGGCGCCCATCAAAGAAAGTTTTAACCAAATACTGACCTTCCGGCACGTCGCTAAAGGTAAAGGTTTCCACGTAATCGTCGTCGGAGTTGACGACGTTATCAGGATAGGTGAAGGTTTGGCGCCAGAAGCGGCTGGGTTCATTAACACGATGCAGGGTAACCAGTTGTTGAGGCACAAAGTAGTTTTGGTAATCCACCACCCGCCCGGCAATCACGCCAAAACCGGTATCGGGGCGGACCCACAAATCGGGATTCCGGGTGTCTTCGTAAGTGCCATCACCCAAGCGCACCTCAAGATGAAGGTGCGGCCCCAGGGCCACGCCCAGTTGCCCCACTTCGGCAATGGGTTGGCCCGCTTCAACGTGCTGGCCCACACTAACCAACATCAAAGAAACGTGGCCGTAGAGGGTGTAAAGGGGCAACTCGCGCCACGGCCGGTCGTGCTCAATGATCACGGCCTGGCCGTAAAAATTGGGCCAGGGGCCAACCGGAATCTGCTCATCCGGCCCGGCGTAGATGACCGTGCCGCTCCCCACCGCCACTATGGGGGCGCCGTGCGGGTTTTGAATATCAATGCCGCGATGCCAAAAGTATTGGCCCCGGCCGTTGGTGCCGTAGGGATAGTAATAACTGCCCCAGGTGTTGTAGTCATTGGTAAAAGGCCGGTCAAACAGAAAATGGTCTCTGGCCTGGGTGTAATCCGGGATGTCGGTGGGCACCAGCACCGTCCGCGGCACAGGGGTAGGGGTGGGGGTGGGCGTGCCGGTGATAATGTCTGCGCCGGTGAGGGCGGTGGTTTGGGTCAATTCAAGGGTAACGGTGATAACCGCTTCCGGGGCGCCGGTGGCCAGGGCAAGGGTATCGGTCATCGTTTCGGTGGTGGAGATGGTGGGGGTGAAGGTAAACGTTGGCGTAGGCGGCAGGGGGGTTGGCGAAGGCGTGCTGGTGCCGGTTGCGGTGGGGGTGGGGGTCAGGGTGGGGGTGGCGGTGGAAGTATGGGTTGGCGTGGCCGTACTGGCCGGCGTAAACGTAGGCGTAGCCGTTGGTTTTTTTGTTGGCGTTTTGGTGGGGGTAGCGGTGGCGGCCATGGCGCTGGAATCACTCAACTGGCTCAGGCCCACGCCAATGATTACCACCAGGGTGACGGCTATACCCAAAGCAATACCGCCGATAATGTTGATAGTGTGTTTGTTGACAACGGGGAATAACAAAGACGTCTTCCTGCCAGGTATTTGGCGGTTAGCCGATGGCAATCAACGGCTAACCGCTCTATTTATGGGGCCCAGTCAATATTTTCTTCCACCCAACCATAACTGTTGCCCACATCATGCTGCACCACGCCGTCTATTGAGCCATTAAGTTTAAATAAACGACGCTCATTGCTGCCGTCCGGGTCCATATCCCAAATAGCCCATTCGCCGTCGCGGTTAGAAACAAAAGCTATTTTATCACCGTCGGGGGACCAGGTGGGCAGGCCGTCGCTGGCGTCATCGGAGGTGAGGGCTTTTATTTCGCCGCCGTTGATGCCAACCTGATAAATCTCCCAATCGCCGCTGCGTTGCGACATAAAAACTATGGCTGAGCCATCGGGTGAAATTTCGGGGCTGGTATCGCTGGGATGATCGGTTAAAACGACGGGGTTGGAGCCATCGAGATTGCTGAGAATGATGCCGCAGTTGCTGCCCAAACAACTGCTGTACACAAATTGCTGGCCGTCGGGCGACCATTTGGCGGCCTGGCCCTGAATAGGGCCTCCTTCTCGCCGCATCACCTGGCCAACGCCGTTGATCACCCGGTAAACGGCGGGTTCTTTCCCGCCCGTCCGCGAGTGGTACATCAAGCTGCCGTCGGCCGGCGAAAACTGGGGACGAGCCGACTCAAAGAAAATATCAAATTGCCAGGCCTCACTACTGCCCAGGCGGCGGGCAAAAAGCCCCCGCTTATCCGGCAACCAGGAGCGATAGGCAATTTCTGTGCCATCTTTATTGAGGGCCGGCTGGCTGGCGTTTGGCTGCACCAATTCTCGATTGGCTCCGTCGGCGGCGTCGGCAATGTAAATATTGTATGTGCCTTGCTCCGGGTCAAACACGGGAAAAACAATCCGGCCGGTAACCCTTTCTTCGCCCCGGGCCAGGGGTTGGTCGCGCGAGGCATATTCGGGCAGAGGGACAGGCGTAGCCGTAGGTTCGGTAGTGGGGGTAGCGCTAGGCGAAGCGGTAGTGGTGGCGGTGGGGGTTGTTTCGGTTGTTGCTTCCAACTCGGCGGCGGCGGGGGTCAATTGAATGGTGTCAGAGACCGGCGTTGGGGTTAAGGTAGGCGACAGGGTAGGCGCAGGGGGGGGCGAGGGCGCGGCGCCGGGCGGGGTAGCGGTGGGGATCATGGTGAGGCTTTGGCCTTCGGGCGCCCATAGTTTTAGATTATCAAAACTAACCCAGAGGTGGGGTTCGCTGAAGGTGCTGGCAAAAAAACCAAAATTGCCATGCCCAAACGAGTCATCGGTTACCGAGGCCAGCGGCTGGTCATTGGCCCACAGGGTCAGGTTTGGGCCAAAAGCAGATACTTTTAAGAGGTTGGTTTCTTGGTTGATATGAGGAGAATGGGTCCAATCAACCAGGGTATACCACTGGCCCTCCAAAAATTTACTAACCAGAAAAAAACCGTCGCCGGAGATGTCAAACCGATAAAAATTGTCGCGGTCTTGCAGGCGAAACAACAAGCCGTAGCTGTTGCTTTTGGCCCCGTCTTCCTGTTTGGCTTCCACCTCAAGTTCAAAGTCGGCCACGTCCCGGTTGGCCAGACCCCAGGCAATCAGGTTATCCGCGCTCACCTCAATCTGGTAACGATTGTTGCCGTACTGTTTGGTCGTATAAGCGTCAAAGGCATCATCCCAACCGCCAAAGGAGTCGCTAAAATCATCCTCATAGGTCAAGGCCAGGTTTGCGGGCGGTTCGGCCACATCTACCGGCTGGCCCGCCGTACCCGCGCTCTCAGCGGCGGGAGGGGTAACATTGGCAATTGGCTCCTGGCCGGGCGTGGTGCGGCTGATCATATAAAGCACAATCACCGTGGCCAGACACAGCAATAATACAAATCCCCCGGCAATCCAGGCCAAACGGGGAGGGGCACTGCGCGGGACCGGCCCAACAGGCGCGGCGGCAGGCCCAGGGGCAGGCGCAGTTCTCACGGGCGCGGTCTTTTCAATAGGCGCTCCGGGAATTTTAAACCTTAATTCTGTTTCGCCAATCCCTATTCGGTCGCCGGAATGAATAACCGCAGGCACATTGACCAGTTGGCCGTTGAGGTAAGTATGATTGGAACTGCCCAGGTCTGCCAGAATCCATTGATCTGCTTCCAGGGAAACCTGGGCATGATAACGCGACACCTTGAGATCAAGCAGAACAATGTCGTTATCGCGCTCGCGGCCTATTCTGGTTCTGGGCTTGACTTTATAAGCTTGTCCAATGTTCTCCCCGCCGGTTACCTCTAGTTCCGGGGTTTTTGACGGCTCAACCAGAGTTGGCCTATCGTGGCCTTGATCATCCATAAAATTTAAATCCTTAGGCGGCTATTGATCTGAGTTTTTTGTTAATTCTGTTGCCCAATTATAGCAGACGCCCATAAGCGCGTCAAAGAGGGTCTGTTTCAAATTTTGGAAGGTATACTTGTCTAAAAAGAAAAAGACCTGTGCCACCAAGGCGCAGGTCTTTTGAGTGAACGGAAGGTTATTGGTCAACCGTAGCCACAATCACGCTGGTTCGGTCATCTTCTATGGTAATAGTTACCATCAGCATTTTGCCCTCTTTTGAAAAACTGAGCAGGGCGCTGCTGTCGTCGGCATAGCCCTGATTGGCATCTTCTTGCCAACCCAGCGCCGGCAGTTCCTGGCGATAAAACTCAACCACCGTGGCAATATCCGAGGCCGTATAATAACTGATAAAACCGGACATGCTCATTGTTTCTTCGGCATTATCCAGCACCGGAATATCGCCGGTATCAGCCCCGCCGGTATCGCCGCCGCTTACATCTGGAACGCCGCCGGCGTTTTTGGCCGCTTCGGGCAGCGTAATGGTAAAGTCGCCATTCATATCCAGCAGGTTATATTCAAAGCTGGCCGAGCCAAAATCAAACAGGCCTTCACCTTGTTGCAAAGAACGATAGTTTTTGGCTTCAAGGATGAACTTAACAATGTGATTTCCCTCTGTAGCTACCCACACATCCCCTTGCAGCCCCTCGTAGGCAACTTCGTCGCTCACTATGTCTTTTTCGGTAAAACTGCAATGGATGGCCGACACGCCGTTAACGGTTTCAGGCTGTCCAGCACAGTTGGCTGTGTCGGGTACTTCCAATTGCTCATCCGGGGCAAAAAAGCCCTGTTGAAAAGCTTCGGCCTCACCGCCGGAAAAGGAGATCCATTGATCGCCCATTACGGCATTTTTCATGTAAACCGTGTCGCCAAAATTATAAAACTCAATGGCGTTGGTGCCGCCTACTTCTTCCACCGTTGTGCCTTCCATGGACATGGTCATGTGGCGGGCGGGCGGGTCTTTGGTTACTTCCAGGGTCATTTCAATATGTCCTTTGGCCGGTTGGCCACCGCTTTGGCCGTCAAAATCCATAATAAAGTTGACTCGATAGGATGAGAGCGCATCCAGGTTGGTCACGCCGGTAAATTTGACCGACTTTGAGATGGCGTCTGATTTTGTCGGTTCTTCTTCCTTAACCGTGTCCACCTCTTCAACCACCGTTTCTGCCGCCGGGGATTCGCTGGCAGCAGCGGTTGGCGCGCCCAGGTCGGTTTCAAGGCCGGCCTCACCGCCTTCAGCGCCGCCAAATATACCACAGGCCAACACCGGCATTAAAAATATAACGATTATCCAAAAAATTTTTTGTTTTCGCATCTTAACCTCCTTGGCGAATTGATAACAGTTTTTTCATAGGGACGAACGACCAATGACCAATGACCAATTTTTGTCGTTCGTCGTTCGTCGAAGATGGTCGAATCCTTAAATAAGCTTGACCGGCCCATCTACATTGCTCTTACCTACTCCCGGCCCTTGATCAGCATTTTCCAGATGCCTTTGTGAACCACTTCATCATTTTGGTTGACCACGCGGCCTTCAAATGTAACCAAACCGCCGCCCAGGCGAGCCATGGGTTTGGTTTCGGTTACTTTTATTTGCACGCAAATGGTATCGCCGATAAAAACGGGTTTGGTAAATTTCCACTCCAACTCTCGAAAGGCCAGGGTGGTGCCGTCAATAAAACCCTGCTGCACGGCCAATCCCGTTGCAATAGAAGCCACAAGCATGCCGTGAGCCACTCGCTGCCCAAAGGGCGTATCTTTGACGGCTTCGGCGTTGGTGTGGATAAAGTTGAAATCGCCGGAAAGGCCGGCAAAGTTGACAATGTCTGTTTCGGTGATGGTGCGGGCGGCGGTTTGAATTTCCAACCCAATTTCAAATTCTTCAAAATGCAGACCACGGGGGGAAATAGTCATTGGTTCTCCTCAAAGTAAAATTTAAAGTTACAGATTGCAACTTAAATCAACAATCTATCATACAACAAATCCAGGCTCAAATCGGGGCAAACCGTATCGCCGCAGGCCAGGGTTAAAGCGGCGGCGCTGGCGCCCAAACGCACCGATTCATCCAGCGAAATATCATTGAGCAGGCCAAAAACAACGGCGGCGGTCAGCGCGTCGCCGGCCCCGGTGAAATCCACAATGTTGGTGGCTATGGCCGGGATGCGGCCGCTCTCCCTGGCCGAGGCGTAAACCACGCCCGCTTCGGCCAGGGTAATGATGACAATTTTCACCCCGGCCGTAACCAAAACGCGGGCCGCCGCAATGGCCTCATCTTCATTACCAATGGTTTGACCCGCTAACACTTGGGCCTCGGGCACATTGGGCGTGATCATGTACACATTGGCCAGGTGGGGCCTTAATCTGGCCGCTAGGGTGGTTGAGGCCGGGTCGGCGCAAACCGGCACCCGATAACGGCCGGCCGCTTTGAACAGCGAATTAATGGCGGCCTGGGAAAGATTACTGTCAATCATCACCAGGGCCGCGTTTTTGATCAGGTTTCGCCGCCAATTGATCACCTGGAGCGTGATACAGGCCAAAACTTCCATATCGTCAACCGACATCACCAAACTGCCGGTCTCATCCAGAATGGCCAGATAGGCCGAGGTGTGATGTTTTTCAGAAACAATCACGTAATCGGTATTGATGCCCGCCTGGTGGGCATTGTTAAGAATACGCCGCCCATTGCCCCCGGCGCCAATGGCCGACAGCAAAACCGTTTCCACACCCAGCCGGGCCAGGTTCTCGGCCACGTTGCGGGCCGTGCCTCCTACGGACACCCGCACCAGGCCGGGCGTGCTGCTGCCCAGGGTAAGCGGCGCGTTGGCCCTGCCTTTTGAGTCGATTCCTGCTGCGCCCACCACCAGCACGTAAGGCGGGGTGGGGCTGTTATTGGCCATTTTTTGCTCCGGGGAAGTTGATAAGTGAACTATACCATAAGATGAGGGGGATGTAAAAACTACCAGCGGCGGGCCAAATGTGTTATAATAGGCCAGGAAGTTTAGGTAGGATGTAAATAGGATGTAAATAGTTTGACAATGTTAGATTATTATGTCAAGTAAAAAAACAGAATAGAAAAATGGACAAAAAAGATAAAAGCCGGTAAAAAACAGAC
>JAFGDY010000263.1 GCA_016931895.1 Anaerolineae bacterium | reverse complement strand
TAGGAGTATGGACCGTGTCTCAGTTCCATTGTGGGGGATCGCGCTCTCACGCCCCCTAGCCGTCTTAGCCTTGGTAGGCCATTACCCCACCAACAAGCTGATAGCCCGCAGGCCCCTCCCGAGGCGCCGGAGCTTTAGTCAAGGGCGTCTAAACTCCTTGACATCTGGGGTATTAGCCATGGTTTCCCATGGTTATCCCCCACCTCGGGGCAGGTCACCAACGTGTTACTCACCCGTTCGCCACTTTACTCCCCAATCGAAATCGGGTTTCACGTTCGACTTGCATGTGTTAGGCACGCCGCCAGCGTTCATCCTGAGCCAGGATCAAACTCTTCGTAAAATCTGAACAAGCAAACTTCTTCTGCTTGCGAATTAACGAATTGAGCCAATCACACTAGCTTAATTCCTGTCACTATTCAGTTGTTAAGGACCATATCCAGACAAATAAAAACCGACACCCTGTTAAGTGGATGCCGGCGGAGACGACGCTCAAAGAAGGTTTCGCTCAAATAACGCTCAAAGAAATCACCTTGAGGTTTCGTCTCCTGTCTTGTTGTTACGGAACTTCCCCCAATATCGGGGGCGAATTCGCCTGTAATTTAAGGCAACAAATAATATACCATATTTGTTGCTCGTTGTCAAGTACTATTTTCCTCACACAACGAGCGATATATTACCATACCTCAAAAAGTTTGTCAAGCCCTTTTGTGGTGATTTTTGCTAAATTTACCTTAAGGTTTTTTTAACTTGACCCTGGGCCAAATCTTATAAAAAGATTTGCCTTTAACAACTACCCCCATAGCATATCACAACTTTTTATTTACGCAAATGAAAGAGGCCTGCCTGTCAACTTTCAAAAAGAGAAACATTTGGCGCTTCATTTCAGACATGCTAAACTATGACCCCTTTACCCGTTTTAATCAAACAAGGAGGTTTCAACCACTCTTGCCTAAGCAATTCTATGGTTTCATAATTTTATTGACCGGCCTGGCCCTGGCCTGCCGCGGCGCTCAAGATACTACGGGTCGAGTAGCTCCCCCCACCCGGACTCCCCTCCCCACCTTTACCGTAACCCCCACCCCTGCACTGCTGCCACTCCCCTCCTCCACCCCTCCCACCGAGACCCCATTTTTGCCACCAGATACGCCCACCCCCAGCCCCACCGCCCCCCCAACAGACACCCCCTTACCAACTCCTACCCCCACTCAACAACCCCTGCCGCCAACAAACACGCCGCTGCCCCCCCCCACCGAGGCCCCAACCATAACCCCCACCCCCGCACCCATTATTAAATATGTGCTTGCCGGCGCCCAACGCGAATTCAACTGCGATTTCACCTACATCTACGGCACAGTCAAAAACGCCAACAATTTCGGCATTCCTGAGGTGGAAGTGCGCGCGCTTGGGATTCATGAAACCACCGGCCTGGATTTTGTGACTCGCACCGATGCCGAAGGAAATTATGAAATTTTTCGTATCCCTTTTGCCGATTTATTGGCCGCGCAGTGGGCCGTTATGATCATGGAAAACGGTCAAGAAGTATCAGAACGTTTTCACTGGGCCTCCACGCCTGTTTGCGAGAGTGATGATCCGGGCCACAGCCAGGTGTTGCGGCTGGACTGGAAATTGATCGAATAAGGTTCTGTCTCCTCAAACTTTGGGCCACTGAACTGCTCCAGGTAAAAACAGCCAGGCGTTATCAGCCTGATTTTTTGTTTTAAATGCTATTCAATATGACCTTTCCCCCATCACATGGGCGAGTAATACGTGATATAATATAGATAATCAAATTGCCAGTCCAGAACATGGCCAGGTAATTACTCTGGCCAGACTGTCAAAATTCGCCAATCCTTTGTTAATAAAGGAATGGAGATTGATATGAACCGACAAATTTTGCGGATGCAGTGGCAAGTAGTGGCCACCCGCACCGCCAGCAATATAGAAACTGACGTAGATGGACTCCCGCTGCGGATATTGCTGGTTGATGATGATGAAGATGATTACGTGATTACGCGCGATCTGTTGGCTGAAATCAAAGAAGACAGATTCAGCATTGACTGGGTAGATTCTTACGAAGCCGCCCTGACCGCTATAAAAAATGACGCCCACGACGTTTATCTGATTGACTATCGTCTTGGGGGACACAACGGGTTAGAACTTCTAAGCAAGGCCATCGAGATGGGCTGCACTGCGCCTCTCATTTTGCTGACCGGACAGGGTGATCGGTCCGTAGATGTTGAGGCCATGAAAAGAGGGGCCGCAGATTATCTGGTTAAAGATCAAATTGACGCCCCTATGCTAGAACGTTCTATCCGCTATGCCGTTGAACGCAAACTGGCCGAACAGACCCTGCGCGGGTCGGAGCATTTCATCAGAACAATTATTTCCAGTGTTGGAGAAGGCATCATTGGTTATGACCGTGAACTGCGCTGCCAGATATGGAACAAGTTCATGGAAAACTTAACCGGCTTACCGGAAGAAAAAGTTGTGGGAAGGTCTGCCACAGAACTCTTTGCTCACCCCCACGAACCGGGCAAGTCCCAGCCCCTGGAACGGGTTTTGGCCGGAGAAATTGTCCGCCCGCCTGACACGCCCTACCACATCTCCGAGACAGGCAAACAGGGTTGGCTTGTAGCCGTATACAGCCCGCATATCGCGCCAAACGGGGAAATCATTGGGGTGGTAGCCACCATTCGGGATATCACCGAGCGCAAACAGGCCGAAGAAGCCATCCAACGCCTGGCCGAACAACGCAAACGCCTGCTTGAAGTGTCTCAGACAATCCTTTCTACCCTGACCCTGACCGAAATTGTGGACCAAGTCCAGCAAGCGTTTGAGGGAATCCTCAAATACGATGCCTGCGGCCTCTATTGGCTTGAGCCAGAAGAAAGCCTGTTACGTCCCTCCCAGGGCTGGGGCAGGGGTTGGGTTTCTGACAACTTACAAGATGAGCCTATTCCCCTGGGCAAAGGAATCACCAGCCTGGCGCTTCACTCAGAAAAAGGGGAACTGGTAAATAAGGCCCATCTTGACCCGCGCTCTTTTTATCCAGAGGGAGCCCAGGTAGCCTGTGAACACCTGATCAGTATCCCCATTCGGACAAAGGAGAAAACCCTGGGCGTTTTCAACATGTCTCGCCGGACAGACCCGCCCTTTACCAACGAAGAATTTGAATTGGTCCAATTGTTCATTGCCCAGGCCACTAACGCTATTGAAAATGCTTACCTGCATGCCGAAACAGAAAAGCGGGCCCAACAGTTGGCCGTTCTGCACGAATTGGACCGGGCCATCACTACCAGCCTGCGCATCACCGACATCTACCACGCCTTCACCCGCCATGCCATCCGGCTGCTCCCTTACGACCGGACCTCCATTACCCTCCTTGACCAAAACAAGCTGCGCCTAACCTACGTGGCCGGTGAAGATAAACCCCTGCCCCACCTGGGCGCTACGCTATCGTGCCAAAATTCAATTCCCGGCCGGGTGGTGAACCAGGGCCAACCATCTATCCATCATAATATGGCCGTCCGCGGCGATTCTCCTGAAGACAAAGCGCTTTGGGGAGAAGGGATTCAATCGAGCATGATTATTCCTCTGCGCGTCAAAGGCCAGGTGATTGGCACCTGGAACCTGGGCAGCCGTCAAACCGGCAGTTATAATCCAGACGACCTGGACATTGCTCAATCCATGGCCGACCAACTGGCAATTGCTATTGAGAACGCCCGCTTGTTTCAGCAAGCCAAACAAGAAATTGCCGAACGGAAACGAATAGAGGAAGCGCCACGAGCCAGTGAGGTAAAATATCGCACCCTGATTGAACGGATGAGCGAAGGCTTGTTGCAGGTTGACAACGACGATATAATTCAGTTTGTTAATGACCGATTTTGTGAGATGGTCGGTTACTCCCGCAATGAACTCCTGGGCAAGCCCGCCTCCGAATTACGGCTACAGGAAAAGATAGCTAAAAATCACCTTCAGGCGCAGGATAGCTTTGACCAGTATGAAACGCAACTCATGAAAAAATCGGGAGAAATGCTCTGGGTCCAGGTGGGCGGCGCGCCCGTGCTAGATGCCGAGGGCAAAATTATTGGTTCGGTCAGAATTCATACCGACATCACCGAACGCAAACGGGCCGAAGAAACAAGAGCCAAACTGGAAGAGCAATTACGCCAATCCCAAAAGATGGAAGCTGTCGGCACGCTGGCCGGGGGGATTGCCCATGATTTCAACAATCTTCTGACGGCCATTATGGGCTATAGTGGCCTGGCCCTGGATACCTTATCGCCCGACAATCCCACCTATAATGATATTCAAGGCATTCAAAAAACCGCCGAGCGGGCCGCCAACCTGACCCGCCAGCTCCTGGCTTTTGCCCGCCGGCAAATGATTGAGCTAAGAGTGCTCAATTTGAACGAGCTTATTTTAAATATGGGCAAAATGCTACACCGCCTCATTGGCGAGGATATTGAATTGGTGACCATCCCCACCCCCAATCTGGGGCTGGTCAAAATTGATCCCGGCCAGTTTGAACAGGTTCTGGTCAATCTGGCCATCAATGCCCGTGACGCTATGCCCAACGGCGGCAAATTAACCATCGAGACGGCCAACGTTACCCTTGATTGGCCCTACGCCCAACAGCATGCCGAGGTTGTACCCGGCGAGTACATAATGCTGGCTGTCAGCGATAACGGCGTGGGAATGACCGAAGAGGTGCAGGACCATATTTTTGAACCTTTTTTCACCACCAAAGAAGTGAATAAAGGCACCGGTTTGGGTTTAGCCACCTGTTTTGGCATTGTTAAACAAAGCGACGGCCACATCTGGGTATACAGTGAACCTGGAAAAGGCACCACTTTTAAGGTTTACCTGCCCCGTATCCTTGAACCGGAAACGGCTTCTCCCTTCAAACATAACGCTTTTAGCGATTTGCCGCGGGGGAAGGAAACCGTGTTACTGGTAGAAGATGAGTTTGCCGTGCGCGACCTGGCCGCCCGCATGCTGCGCCAGCAGGGCTATAAGCTACTGGAAGCGGCCAATGGCCACGAGGCGTTACGTCTGGCTCAAAAAATGAGTGAGGAAAAAATAGACTTATTGGTAACAGATGTAATTATGCCCCGTTTGGGCGGCAGAGACCTGGCCCACCGGCTAAAGGCAACCCATCCCTCGCTCAAAGTGCTGTTCACTTCGGGTTATGCCGACAACGCCATTGTTCACCACGGGGTGCTGGAGCCGGGCCTGGCCTTTTTGCAAAAACCTTTTTCCCCGGAAATGCTGGTGCGCAAGGTGAGAGAGGTTTTGGACGAGGGTCAGGGATAGGGCCTCACCAAGATATTACTTCCTCAATTGCCGCCGCGGTCGCCCACCCCTGCAAGTTTCCGGGAAGCGTGATCCGTTTCCATTCAGACCGACTTTCAAGCAAACGCACTTCAGTTCCGGCATGCAGCGTGAATTCAAGCAAATATTGTTGGGTATCGCCGGGGCCGCTGGTTATTTGCGTCTCCGGGGCCACCACTACCGCCGGAGGATACCGCCATTCATTATACAAACGACCGGCCACTGAGATAAGCCCCACCGCCAAAAACAGAACCAAGCCAGCCATGATCCACCCAAAAACATACCGAAACCGGGGCAGCAAAATGGCCAGAACCGCAAAATAACAAAGCAATACCCATAAAACCAGGGCCAAAACGGCCACCTCATTCAAGGTCAGCCACCCCTCAAACACCTGCACTACGTCGGTCAGACCCTTGTCAGCTTCAAGTTGGTCCACCGTTTGGGCCAGAGCAAAATTCAAATTGGCCGCAACATCGGCATCGCGCGGGGCCAAGTGCTGCGCGCGGCGGTAGTTGAGAATAGCCCGGCCCAAATCTCCCTGTTTAAAGTAGGCATTGCCCAAGTTGTAGTAAACCTCACTGTTGTGTATCCCGGCTTCAACGATGGCCTCATAAATAACAGCAGCTTCGGCAAATTGGCCGGCCTCGTAGTGCTGATTGGCTTTCAACATTGCCTCCGGGGGACTCAATTCGATTTGGGCCAGGCAGGGGATTCCGGCCAGGAGCAAAAACAGACTCACCAAAATGGTCAAGCGCAAACCTTTAAACGCAAAAGCCGATACTTGATCCTTGACACCTGACACTTGACACCTGACACTTGACACTTGACACTTACTTCCAAACATTACCGCCGCCTTGAAAATGATTTTTCTAGATTGTTGATGAGTCGTTGGGTTTCAGTAAGCAAAGATTGCACAACCGTTTCTTCGATGGGGGCAAAACGCCCCGCCTCAACCTGCGTTAACACTGCTTTGACCTGCTCAAGCAAGGAGGGGTCAAGCTGATATTGGTGGAGCAGGTTGATCAATTCATCATTGGTCAGGCCAACAGTGGGCCGGTTCAACTTGTCCGCCAGATAGCCCAACAAAGCCCGCTGGGCGGCGGCGTAACCATCGGCGCCGGTTTGGCCCGCCCCGGCCAAAATTTTTTGCGCTGTGCGTCGGGCGCGTTGGCTCCGGGCATAGGCGGTATCCAGCGCCAATCGCTGCCGCCGGTTTTGCCAAAACCACACCCCCCCTACAATCAACACCGGCAAAATCCAAAAAGCCCAGTAAAGCGGCTGGTGCAATAACAGGCCGCCGGCGCTTTCCAGAATGGTTGGCACCGGTTTTATATGACGAATATCGCCCGTTGTCAGGGTGATGGGCTGCTTGTCAGAACCCAATACTACCAGGGGCGAGGAAAAAGTTGCATCGTTAGGGTAAATGGTAAGGGGGATAGGCTCAGTTTTAATAGTGCGATACTCGCCCGCCTGGGGGTCATAGTAACTAAAACTAATCGGGGGAAACTCATAATCTCCGGGGTGGCCGGGCACAATGAGCCTTTCAAAACGACGCCGGCCATACACTTCCTCTTCCCGCACTTCAAGGCTGCTTGAAGATTGGCTGTCAAAGATACGCCAGTTGGGCAATTCAGGCAGAGGCGGTTCGGTAAGAACTTCTACATTACCCGTTCCCTCAATATCTATAAATAAGGTCAGCGGTTCATCCACCTGGCCCTCAGTTTCACTAAGATGGGCCTGGATTTCAAACTGACCGACTGCCCCGCTAAAATCGGGCGGCGCTCCTTCTGGCAGGGATTGCACCTCAATGGTGAGCGGTTCTGTTTCCAGGGCAATATCCGGGTTGAACAGATCGCCAGGGATAACGAGTTTGGCCGGTTCAATGGTCAGCGGACCGGGATTGGCCGGAAAAAGGGCGGTATGAACTTCGGTCACAAAATAGTTCTGCCCGTTGATGGTAGTGGAGTAATAAGGTTGGGCCAAAACAGTTGAACCCCAAAAGTTGGTAAAAGAGGGCGGCTGGTAATCCGGCCGGCTAAACGTAGGCAAGGAAGCGTCAGCCGCCTGGTAAAATCTAAAAATGTAAGTAATTTGTTGACCAAGATAGGGGGTTGGATTATCCACCTCGGCTTCCACAAAAACAGGTTGGCCAACCAGGCTTGTTGGAGCCTCGATAGTAGCAGGGGGGGTGCCGGGTAGCGTGGGGTTCAAACCAGGCGTAACCTTAATATGGATTGACTCTGTTTGGTAAGTTTGGCCGTCAATGGTCACGCTCAGGGAGGGGATAACCAGGTTGCCCGCTTTTAATGGTTGGAGATGGTAACGGTAAATGCCCTGGGATGTCATCTTCCCATTGATAATGCTGATTTGAGTAGAAGAGCCACTGTTAATCACCGCAAAATCTACCAGGCCGGACAGGTCAGGCTGGGGAATGTTGACCAGTTCGCTGGTGACCGTAACCGTGAGCAAAAGCTCCTCATCGGTAGAAAGGGTCGTGCGGTCAACTTGGACCATGATGGGGGATTGAGCCAAGACAACATAATCTCCTGCGCCTGCGCCGACAAACAAGATAATGACCAGGCAGATCGTGCGGAGGGCGATCCAGCTATAGTGGTCGGCTGGCGTATGGTCTACCTCGCCCTGTTTATACCTGGGGCAATGATGGTGAGCAAGCATGCTTTTATGGCTCCTACCAATCTCGATCCGGTCTGGGCGCCGGTTGGCCAAGTTGTCGCTGTAAACGCTCCTGCAACGTTTGGCTATCCTGGCCCAGGGCGTCCAATAATTGCTCCGCCTCGCTGCGAGAAAGCCCGCCCTGGCCGCCTGCTTGCTGTTGTTGATCCGGCGGCTGTGATCCACCAGACTGATCTGGTTGGTCCGGTTGTTGTCCCTGGCCGCTTTCATTTTCCTGATCTTGGTTATCTTGTTGACCTTGTTGCTCTTGCTGTTGTTGTTGACCCTGCTGGTCTTGTTGATTGTCTTGCTGCTGGCCGCCCCCGCCTTGCTGTTGTTGTTGCTGTTGCTGCTGTTCTAATAATTTTTGCAAAGCTAACTCCAAGTTTTGCTTGGCGTCCATATCGTCAGGATTCAGCAATAAGGCCTGCTGGTAGGCCTCTATAGCCGCCGACCAATCTTGAGCCTGAAAATAGGTGTTACCAAGATTATAATAAGCTTGCTGCTTCAATTCATCATCTGCGCCGCGCAACGACTGTTTTAACTGGGCCACAGCGCCTTCCAGATTCTCCTGGCGGTGGTGGGTATTGCCCGCATTATAGTAGGGTTCGGCCAAATCGGGGTTTTCCTGTTGGGCCGTGGTGTAATCTTTTATCGCCTCGTCAAACTTCTCTGCCTCAAAATCTCTATTGCCCCGGTTATTGTACCGGGCCGCAGCCGAGCCACAACCGGAAAGCAACACAATTGCCATTAGCCAAATAAGCCATTGACCTTTTTTCATACGCTGCTCCTTATCTCTTCCATCTTGCGCTTGCGGTCGGGGATCAACTCGCTGACCACCAAAGCCATTACCGCTACGGCCAAAAACCATTGAAACCGCTCGATGCCCCGGGTTTCAAAACGACCCTCCAATTCGGTGGTTTGCAGTTCGCCCACGGCGTTGGCCAAAAAACCCACTTCCCGGCCATCGGCGGCGGCCCGAAAGTAACGGCCATTGGTAATGAGGGCAATTTGCTGCAAGGTGGTTTCATCCAAGCGGGTCAGCACAATTTCACCCTCACGGTTCTGTTTGTAACCAATTAATTCACCCAGGTTATCGTACTGGGGAATGGGTTCGCCGTTGGGGGAACCAAAACCAATGGTATAAACAATGATGCCTTGCTCGGCTGCTTGTTGGGCCGCGGCCAGCACGTCACCCTCGTGATTCTCGCCATCGGTCAGTAGAATAATTACTTTTTGAGTGGCGCGTTCCTCGTTAAAGCCGGTCATCGCAATCTCAATGGCCTCGGCAATGGCGGTGCCGGGCCGGGAGATAAGGCCCGGTTTGGCCGCGTCCAGAAACATCCGGGCCGTGGTAAAATCCGAAGTGAGTGGGAATTGCACAAAGGCCGCCCCGGAAAAGAGCACCAGGCCCAGTTCATTGCCTTCCAGCCGATCCATCAGCTCATTAATCTCCAATTTGGCCCGCGCCAAACGGCTGGGTTTGAGGTCTTCGGCCTGCATGCTCTCCGATATGTCCAGGGCCACCATAATTTCAACGCCCTGCCGCTCGATATACTCCACCTGAGCGCCCCAGCGAGGCCGGGCCAGGGCGATAATAGAAAAAACCAATACTAAAAACCAAAGCGCCATCCGCCAACGCCGGCCCCGCCGATTAACGGCAGCGCTCAATTTGGCAATAAGCTGAGGCGCGCCCAGCCGAGACAACTGCGCTCGCTCCCACCGGGCCAGCAGGGCCAAAATAAAGGCCAGCAGTATTAAGGGGATAAAACACGTTAGATAGATTGGTTGAGCAAAATCCATAAAGCAATCCTGCGATCCCGGTTTAAGGCAACAATTCGGCGCAGTGGTGCACACCTTGTTCTAAGAACCTGTCTGAAAAGCCTCACATAGGCTCCATGTCATTTCGACCGTAACGAGAAATCCCTAGGGGGTAATATTTTCGAGCGAGATTCCGGGGATTTCTCGGCCTATGGCCTCGAAATGACATGCTTTTCAGGCGGCTTTTAAAATCAGATTTTTGACGCACACGCTTAAGGTATCGTCTTAAATATTGTTTTACGCAATAATATTTCCATGGCCAGCAACAGGCCGGCAGGAATGATAAGCCAGGCGGCCAACTCGGTATAGCGGGTGAAGGTTCTTACTTCAACCTGCGAGCGTTCCAATTCGTTGATGGTATCGTAAATTTCTTGCAAGCCGCGCTCGTCCTCGGCCCTGAAGTAGAGGCCGCCGGTCAGGTCGGCAATCTGGCGCAGTGTTTCTTCGTCAATCTCTGAGCCACGATATTCTATCCGGCCGTCAGGAAAGGGCAAGGGGGCCGGGCCGGGCCGGGCCGCGCCAATGGTGTAAACCCGGATGTACAGCGCTTTGGCAATCTCAGCCGCCGTCAGCGGGTCAATCTGGCCGGAGTTATTGGCTCCATCGGTCAGCAAAACAATGACCCGGCTTTTGGCTTCAGAATCGCGCAGCATATTGGCCCCGTTGGCCAGGCCCAAACCAATGGCCGTACCGCTTTCCAGGCCAATGTCCCACGAAACTTGGGTTTCAACCAGGATACGGCGCAAAACGTTATAGTCGAGCGTGGGCGGTACCTGGCTAAAAGCCTCCGTGGCAAACACCACCAGTCCCACCCGATCATACTCCCGATTTTCAATGAAGTCGAGAATGACTTGTTTGGCCGCGCCCAAACGGTTTGGCTCAAAATCAAGAGCGGCCATGCTACCAGAAATATCCAAGACAATGGCAATGTCCACGCCCTCGCCGGTAATGACTTCCCGGGCGCTGCCGGATTGCGGCCGGGCCAGGGCCACAATCAAGAGAACCAGGGCCAGGTAGCGCATCACGGGCAAAATAAAACGTCCTCTCTGCCGCAGCGAGGGCGGATGCATGGTCAACCGCACATCGGAATATTGCAGCGTGGCCGGTTTAAGCCGGCCACGGGCCAGGAGTGGCAACAGGGCCAGCACAAACGGCGCAATCAAAAATACCAACAGCCAGGGCGAGGCAAAACGAAACATCAGGCCAGCACCTCCGCTTCAGGAATCGAAGCAGTCGTCTTCATTTCAGGGGTGGTGGCGTCAACAATAACCCGGGCCTTGTTAATGAGGCCATTCACCTCATCAGGGTCAGGCAGGTAACGGGCAAATTTAACCAGGTCGCTTTCAAAAAGCAGGCGCATAAAAACACTGACCTCGCGCATAGGCGTATTAACTCTTTGAAAAGCAAACCGCAATTCGCCGGTGGTTTGTTCCAGGGCCGGGATTTGATAGCGACCTTCAATGTAACGCCGCAGGCAGTTGGCCACCAGGATATAATGTTCTTTGATCCGCTGTTGGGCCGGCAAATTGAGCGCCTCAATACGGTCCAACTCTTCATGGGCAATTACTTCCGGCGGGCGCAGGTCAATAACCGGGATAGGGCGGCCCAATTCGACCGGAACAGAGCGTCGCTGCCAGCGGCGATAGAGCCACATCCCCCCGGCCGTAAGCAACACGGCCAGGAGCATGGCTACCCATAAACCGGCTAAAATCCAGGGCCAGAGAGGCGGCACCGGCAGGTCGGCTTGAGCTTTCAAATCGCGCAAGGCGGTATCCTCGGTGAGCACACTGGTTACCTGAATGGGGATAACGGGCGCGGCCAATTCCTCCACCGAGCCATCCGGTTTACGATGGGCCACTACCAACGCCGGGGTTTGATATTCGCCCGGGGAAAAGAGCGTAACCACAATATCCTTGCCGGTGATAGCGGTACCATCGCCGTTGTCTACAGTCTCCGGCGCGGTCTGGTCAACCAGCACAAAAGCCTGCCACTGCCCTTCCAATTGCGGCAAAACCACGCGGGAATCGCGGGGATGGGTGATTTCCAGGCGTAAGGTTATCTGGTCGCCCACGGTGAGGGGTTTATCCGGGGCGGGCGATTTGATATAAAACTCAACATTGGCGTCGGGAGACTGGGCGAAAATAGGAAAGGTAAACGGCGATAAAGCCAAAAGCAGAATGATGAGCGCAGACGCGATTCGTAAGGCAGCCCGATTGTAATGGCCGGTTTGCGTAAAACGGGTTACGTATTGCGTAAAACCTACTCCTGGAAACTTGACCCTTAACACCTGATACTTCTCCATACTTACCGCCGCAAGCGCCGGACGCGCTTTTCAAAAAAAACGGTCAGCGGCGTCACATACTCGGCATCGGTGGTAATGTCAATACGATCTACTTTGGCTTTGCGAAAAACTCGATCCCGCGCCAGGCGTAATTCGCTGACCCGTTCTATAAATGACTCGCGCCAGTGGCGGCTGCTGGTATCCAGCCATTGCGTCTGGCCGGTTTCGGCATCCTCCAAGGCCACCAGGCCCACCCTGGGCCATTCCCATTCCCGAGGGTCGCTCAAAGTAACAGCAATCACATCGTGGCGACGATTACTGATCTGCAACACCCGCCGATAACTTTCCGGCGACGTCAGAAAATCGGAGATGAGAAAAACTATGCTGCGCCGCTTGAGCACGCGATTGACCAGGTCCAAAGCCAACTTCAAATCTGTCCCCCCCCCCTGCGGGGCAAAGGCCAACAAATCGCGGATGAGGCGCAGCACGTGACGACGCCCCTTGCGGGGGGAAATAAATAACTCCACCTGGTCGGTAAAAACCAATAAGCCCACTTTGTCGTTGTTGCTGATGGCCGAAAAGGCCAGCACCGCGGCCAACTCAGCCGCAATTTCTCGTTTGAAGCGATTGATTGTGCCAAATTGGCCAGAGGCGCTGGCGTCAACCAGGAGCATCACGGTCAATTCCCGCTCTTCAACGTACCGTTTGATAAAGAGCTGGCCGGTACGGGCGGTCACATTCCAATCAATATCCCGCACTTCGTCGCCGGGTTGGTAGGGACGCACTTCGTCAAACTCCATGCCCCGGCCTTTAAAGATGGCGTGATATTCACCGGCAAAACTATCGTTGACCAGGCGGCGGGTGCGTATTTCGATGCGGCGAATTTTTTTGATGAGTTCAGGTGTGAGCATGGGCAATTATGAATTATGAATTGTGAATTGTGAATTGTGAATTGTGAATGATTATTGGCTTCTTTGGGCAGCAGGTCATTAATTGTTCACAATTAATCATTAATAATTTCATTATTCACCATTATCTCAGGGCACTTCAATTTGATCTAAAATTCGTTGGACAATATCGGCGCTGGTGACTTCTTCGGCTTCAGCCTCGTAGCTGATGACCAGGCGATGGCGCAGGATGTCGGGCGCAATCTGCTTGATGTCTTCCGGGGTCACAAAGCCCCGGCCTTTGAGAAAGGCGTGGGCGCGAGCGGCCATTATCAGATAAATGCTGGCCCGCGGCGATGCGCCAAAGGCAATGAGCGGTTCCAAATCAAGCAGGCCGTTGTCGCCGGGCTGGCGCGTGGCAAAAACCAGGTCAAGCACGTAATCCTTGATTTTTTCATCTACGTAAATTTGGCGCACTACCTGGCGGGCGTGGAGCAAATCATGGGGCGTGATCACGGGCCTGACCTCGGGCAAGATTGTGCCCGTCATCCGGTCAATGATGAGGCGCTCTTCGGCCCGCGAGGGATAACCAACAATCACCTTTAGCATAAAACGGTCCACCTGAGCTTCGGGCAGGGGATAGGTGCCTTCCTGTTCAATTGGGTTTTGGGTGGCCAACACCAAAAAGGGGTCTTCCAGGGGATAGGTGGCATCGCCAATGGTCACCTGTCTTTCTTGCATCGCTTCTAAAAGGGCGCTCTGCACTTTGGCCGGGGCGCGATTGATCTCATCGGCCAAAATGAAATTGGCAAAGATGGGCCCCTGGTGCGGCGTAAATTCATTGGTGCGGGGATTGTAAACTTCCGTGCCAATCAGGTCGGCGGGCAGCAGGTCGGGCGTGAACTGAATTCGTTGAAATTGGGCCTGCACGGCCTGAGCCAGGGTTTTGACGGCCAGGGTTTTGGCCAGGCCGGGCACGCCTTCAAGCAAAATGTGGCCGTCGGCCAGCAGGCCAATGAGCAACCGCTCAATCAATCTTTCTTGGCCAACAATCACTTTGTTGACTTCGGCCAGCAGGTCTTGCAAAAAAAGCGCTTCTCGCTCTACGGCGGCGTTCAATTCGCGAATAGTTGTCATTTGCATGGGATAAATGAGGACCTCCAGGTAGGTATAAAATTTACTGCGGCATTGCGCGCTACGAGTTTTGCCGGTTGAAAGTTCCAGGCAGTCATTTTGGCTGAATGAAGCATGCCTGTAATTTTAGTCAAAGTAATTTTTTTTTCAAGCAGGGGGGATTCTTAATCGCAACAGGTGTCGGAAAGCACAGTAAAATAGAAGGTGGTGCCCCGGCCACGACTTTCGGCCCAGATATGGCCGCCGTGCGCCTCAACAATGTGTTTGGCAATGGCTAGGCCCAGGCCGGTGCCGGATTTTTTGGCGTTGCGGGCCGGGTCAACCTTGTAGAAGCGTTCAAAAATGCGGGGGAGGTCGTCGGGGGCAAGGCCAATGCCAGTATCGGCGATGCTCACCGTCACCCAATTTCTCTCTTCTATTTCGTCCGGGGTAGATGGGGTTGCGCCGTTGGGCAATTTGGCCGAGATAGTTACGCTGCCGGTGTCGGTAAATTTTATGGCATTGTGGAGTAGATTGGTAAGAACACGCCCAATCAGGGTTTCATCAACAAGCACCCCTACATCCCCACCAATTTCCATATTTAAGGCAATATGCTTTCGTTCAGCCTGGGGAGTTAATGTTTCTACCTGAGCCTGGACAATATCTCGCAAGGAGTGGGTGGACATTTTGAGCGGCATTTGCCCAGACTCAATCAAAGAGAGGTCTAATAATTCTTGCGCCAGTTGGCTTAAGGTATCAATTTGAGCGGCAATTTTATTGACCAACTTGAGCGCCATCTCTTTATCTTCCAGGGCGCCGTTGAGCAGAGTTTCTATCAGCAAACGAGTAGAGGCCAGGGGAGTGCGCAGCTCGTGGGAAATGTTGGCCACAAATTCGCGCCGCGCCCGGCTGAGGCGTTGTAGCTCCGTGACATCGTGAATAGCCAGGGCTACGGCCACAATATCCTTATTGTGTTTGATGGAGCGAGCATTGGCTTCCAGGTAACGGTCGTGCAAGCTAAAATAGATTGGCGGCATTTTTTTGCCTTGCAGAACCTGGCTGACCAATTCTTGCAACTGGTGCTGGCGGGTCCAGGCCATGAGGGTGGTCGCTTTATCCGGTCTGCCAAACATCTGTTTGGCCATTTTATTGGCGCTGGAAATGGCGTAATCTTTTTCAACTATCACCAGGGCCTGGGTAGAGGCGGCCAGCAATTTTTTGCGACGATTATTGACTTCAGCCAACTCTGTCCGCAGGAAAGAGAGTTTACTGCGCAGCCGCGCCGTTTGCATTTGCTCTCGTCGCAATTGCGTTTTCAGATGGCGGCAGGCAAACGCCATCACTATCAGCAGAATCAGCAGCACGGTAGATATTGACCAACTAATAACCATCACTCATCCTCCACAAGCTACCCCTTTTGCCCAAATTAGCCATTTTCGCTTGAATGTTTTTATCCGTATTGTCTATTCTAATCGTAGAGGCGGCAAGAATCAAATTGAATTTTAATCCGCACTCTGGCCAGACATAGCCAAGTATACTTTCCAACTTGCCGGAATCTCTCCTGAAACCACTAAATAATTCACCCGGGGCATTTTTGGCTCCCACCGCAGTTTCATGTTAGCCTCGTGCGGCGTGCGGTTGCCTTTACGCTGGTTACAGACCGGGCAGGCGCAAATGGTATTGCCCCATGTATTTTTGCCTCCCCGGCTTACCGGAATAATGTGGTCAATGGTGAAGCTATATTTGGTGAGTGTTTGCCCACGTTGGTGATTCCCTGGTTGAAGGCCGCAGTAAGCGCAGGTATATTTATCTCGCCGGAGAACAGCCCGGCGACTCCAGCACACCCCTCGTTGGGGCACATTAATGTAACGTCGCAACCGGATAACGGTGGGGATACGCAACTTAGCAGAAACGCTCTGCACTTCGATGGACTCTGCGCAGGCCGCCTCCACGCGCCCCCTTAGAATAAGGGATGCCGCTCGCTTTTGGGTAATAACTGCAAGCGGCTCAAAACTCATGTTGAGTAGTAAAATATGCCCCACAGAGTCTCAACCCATCCAGTTATTTGCCGATTTTTTCTAACAGAGCCTAAAAATCCACCCCTGATAATACAACACCACCATTAAGCTCAAGTAATTACAAAGTTAAGGCCATTTTAAGATAGTGTTAAAAAAACTTAATGGAGGCCATCTTTGATGGGGCCAATCAAAAAAGGCTGGCAACCCGGCCAACCTTTTAAAGACACCCCCTGACTTCGGGCTTGAATTAGAAAAACAGGGCGATTTCGGCATATATCTGATTGATAGTGGAGGGATCGCCTTTGAATTGTTTGCCGCCCGTAAGTTCAGCAATTTGCCTGAGAATATCCGTGTTGGCATCGTTGCCATAGGCAATGGTGAACAGCTTGATGGCATGACCACCTTCCCCCCCGGCGTTGCCCATGGCCGCCATCACCTCGGCCAAAGCATGCGTAGAGGCAGTGTCTTCACCATCGGACAGGATCACCACGGCTCGAATATGCTTGGGGGCGCCATTGGTTTGCAGGTCATTATAGGCTATCAAGGCCGCATCATAAAGGCGGGTGTCGCCTTGCTCAATAATGGCCGATACGCGCCGGGTCAGGTCTTCACGTTTATCGGCCAAGGGGGAAAGCGGCGTTAAGTTGTTGACCTCGCTGCTGAACGTGATCACCTGCACCCGGTCACGATTATCTAAAAGGTTGATGAATTGAGCCAGGCTATTCCGGGCAGCCGTGATTTTTTCGCCCGACATACTGCCCGACGTATCTATGACCAACACCAGATCAACCGGCTTTTTGACCTGCCGCCAGAGAGTTTGCACGTTACGAATAACTTCTGCCGCAGGCACCTCCAGCACCGTTTGGGGTTGGTTGGGGTCAACGCCGCGCCGGGCGTCAAGGGGAGCCGTCAGGGGAATAGAGGGGTCAGCCGGACGAAACCCGTACTGCATGGCTCGCTGCTGCTGGGCATTAGCCAATAGAAAAGTTTCAAAATCTTTGGCCGCGGTTTTTTGTTCTTCGCTAACCCAGGGCACGTTAAGAATAGCGTAGGGATGGTTGGCCCAGAAAGTGCCTTCTTTGGGATAAATTGCCACCACCGGCAGTTGGGCGCTTTCTCCCTGCAACCGTTTATTTTCCTGGGCCACGATCAAGTTTTCGTATAACACAGCCGCGCTCAGATACGACGGGCCTCGCTCAAACATGCGTTGGCCAAAAAAACCCGTGCTGGTGCCGTAGTGGATGATACTGCTTTCAACCTGGGCCATAAAATCCCGTAGGGCAGGGTCGCCCAAATCCTCTGTGGTAAGGTCGCGTTGTTTACCCGCGCCAGCGTAAGCTTCGGCCAAAACTGCCACCAGGCCGCTGTTGCTAAAGCCCGGATGGGTATGGCCAAATTTAAACTGTCCCCACTCCGGGTAACCATAAGTTGTCCAACCTTCCTCAGAAACGGCCAATTCGGCAATATCAGTCCAGCCAATCGGCTCTTTGGGCCAGCCCAAAGCCTCGGCCATAGGCTGCCACATAGCAATGACCACCGGGCTGAGCACCAAATCATTAGGATTTCCTTCAATCAGCTCACTGGCATGTTTGTTGCGCCATTCCTCGGCCCCCACCGGCAAATACACCGATGAGGCCGGGCTCCAAACCGTGGGTTGAATTTGTTGGGCAATAATGGCCTCCATTGACTCAATTGAACCCATGGGCGTGGCTTCAATCACAATGGTTGAGCCTTGTTCGGTTTTATGTTGGGCGTTGTTGTACTCTTGCACCAACGGCTCCAGCCATTCCTGTTTTTCTGAGCCGTAAACAATGCTCACGGTTACGGTTTGGCCGCCCAAACCCAACCGGGGGCCGGCGCCTCCACAGCCGGGGAGCAAAATAAATGTCAATACCAGTAAAATCAGGCCGGTAAATTTTTTATGCGCCATCTTAACACCTCTCTTTACATCTATCTTTGCCCGCTCCGCTGCCAAACCTCCAGGAGCGTGTTTAACACATTGCCCGGCGGTATCTCAACTTCCGGCGGCAGGTCGGTTTTAAGGCCATTGGCCGCATATTGCATAAAGGGGCTGCCCGGCTGGTCAAGGGGAATCGTGGGGTCTGCCGGACGGAAACCATGCTGGAGCGCCTTTTCCTGAACAGGCCGGCTCAACAGATAATCCACAAATACCTGGGCGGCTTCAGCTTTTTCAGACGTAACCCAAGCGGCATTTAACGCGCAAAAAGGGTGGTCGCTGAGCACCGTGGCCGGGGGATAATAAATTTTCAACTCGCCGTAGCGTCCAACGGCGTTGCCGGCTTGTTCAATAGCCGTGGCTTCATAAACGGCCACCAGATCATATTTGCTTGGGCCATAAACAACTATATCCTTCATATAGGTGCCGGTGCTGCTGCCAAAATCTAAAATGGTATTTTCTATCTCCGCAAACCATTGGCGATAGGCTTCATTGGCCAGCAAATCATCCGCGGTCAGGCCGTTGGTTTTACCAAAATATCCATACGTCATCAACAAAATGGTCATCAAGCCGCTATTGGATTTTAAGGGATCGGTATGGCTAAATTTGATATACCCCCACTCCGGGTGTCCATAACTTTTCCAACCGGCCGGGTCTACCACGGCATCGTGCAAACGATGCCACATGTTGCCGTTGGGGTTATCCCCCCACAGCACATCGGCCCGTTCACGCCAGGCCACCAAAACCAGGGGCGTTTTCACCACCGAACGGCAGGCGGCAGGGTCTGCGGCGTTCACCATGGGCGTGCCAAATTTGGCGGTGGAGAGGTCTTGCAAGAGAGCAATTTGCAAGGAACTGGCCGGGCTGATCAAATCGGGCTGCTTTTCCCCGTCAAGAACAGCCAGGTACATTTCGCGGGAGCCTAGCTGCTCCAACTTAATTTCAATGGGCCGTCCTCTCGCCTGCCCCTCAAAATTGTTAATCACTTCCTTCAGCCAAGCCTCTTTTTCGGTAGAATACAACACCGACACTTCAATGGGATTGGTATCCAACAAAAGATACCTCAACCCCACCATGCCAATCACAACCACAATGGCCAGAACAATAATAACCAGAAAAAGGGTTTTACTTGGTTTCATGGGCAAACCTGTACGGCTAACTGCAACACTTCGTAGATTCAGTAGATCCAAAATTTGGGCTGGCAGTCCACACTTCAGTGCGCTTTTTTAGGCATTAAAATGCCCACTCCAAACAACATTTTGGATCTACTGGGATTCGTTTCGAGCAACAATGTCGGTTTTTTCGTTCCCACCCAAACTTAGTTTAGGAACGAGAAAACCTGAAACACACTTGTACCAAGTTTAACAAAAAAGGGGGTGACCCATGGCCATTCCCCTTTGGGCATTGCTCATCATCGGTGCAAGTGTTTCCGGGCCGGTTGATGTTTCAGCACCACAGAAAAGCAACCCTAATGCCCGGCGCTCATCTCTTCCATCTCGCCGGTCACGGTAAAGACCACTCTTTCACAGATATTGACCACCCGGTCGGCGGTGCGTTCCAGGTTATGGGCCACCCACAGTAAAAAGGTGGCCTGATCAATAACGGTCGGATTGGCCATAATCATGGTCAGCAACTCCCGGTAAACTTGGTTATAAAGGGAGTCTACCTCATCATCCTCTTTGGGAATTAATTTAGCCAATTCTACGTTTCGTTTGACAAAGGCTTCTAAGGAACGATGAAGCATATCTCGCGCTTTTTCCGCCATCCGGGGAATATCTACCAACGGCTTAATTAAGGGCGCTTCGCCAATCATCAGGTTGATGTTGGCAATGCCCTTGGCATAATCGCCAATGCGTTCCAGTTCGGTAGCAACTTCCAGCACGGCGGCCAGGATCCGCAAGTCGCCGGCCATAGGCTGCTGGGTGGCAATCAGGGTCAGGGTTTCGTGTTCAATTTCAAAACGCCTTTCATTGATCCGCCGATCCGCCTCTATCAACTGCCGCGAGCCGTCCAGGTCTCGTTTTTTGAGCAACGAAACAGACTCTATCAGGGCATCTTCAACCATACTGCCCAAAACCAAAATATCATCCTGCAATTTTTGCAAATCTCTATCAAACGTTTGTCTTAACATCTGCTTAACCTCCCTTGATTAATCAGAGTAATTTAATGCAATTCAAGTTAATATAGCGTACTTCCAGAGTTGGAGCAACTCCATTAAGAATCAATTTAACACACATTACCGCTCAAAAGTTTTCGGCCAGGTAGGTCAACACTGTTTTACCAATATCATCCCGCACCCGTTGAAATACGGCCAGGCGTTCAATCTCGCTGCCTCCAGCCTGGGCCGGGTCGGGAAAACCCAAATGAACAACGCGGCTTGAGCCTAACCAGATGGGGCAGTTTTCGGCGGCAGCGTCGCAAACGGTCACCACCAGGTCAAGGGGAGTGTCTTTAAATTCATCCACTGCTTTGGAGTGATTATCAGAAATATCAATCCCCAACTCCAACATCACCTCTACCGCCATTGGGTGCACATATCCCACCGGTTCCGTACCCGCCGAATAAGCCTGCCACTGCTCATGCAGAAAGTGATTGACCAACCCCTCGGCCATTTGGCTGCGGCACGAGTTGCCGGTGCAGAGAAATAGTACCTGCTTTTTTTTCATTTGCCCTCTAGCGCCTTGCTCAATTTTTAACCAAACCGGCCGGTAATATAATCTTCGGTCCGTTTGTCGGTGGGATTGGTAAATAACTGTTGCGTTACCCCGTACTCAACCATTGTTCCGGCCCGATCTTCTCGATCCATCAAAAAGTAGGCTGTATAATCAGAGGCTCGCGCCGCTTGTTGCATGTTGTGGGTAACAATGATAATGGTATAACTTTCCACCAATTCCCGCATCAGGTCTTCAATCTTGAGGGTAGCAATGGGGTCCAAAGCCGAGCAGGGTTCGTCCATCAAGATGATTTCCGGTTTGGTGGCAATGGCCCGGGCAATGCACAAGCGCTGCTGCTGCCCACCCGACAGGCTGAGGCCGCTCTCGTTCAGCTTATCCTTTACTTCATCCCACAACGCAGCCTGGCGGAGCGAGTGTTCCACCAATTCATCCATGTTACCCTTAAAACCATTAACCTTTGCGCCCCAGGCTACGTTGTCGTAAATGCTCTTGGGGAAGGGGTTGGGTTTTTGAAAGACCATGCCAATGCGGCGGCGCACTTCCACGGGGTCAACATCCGCATCGTAGAGATTTTTGCCATGAAACAGCACCTGGCCTTCTACATACGCGCCGGGCACCAGGTCGTTCATCCGGTTAAGGGCGCGCAGCATCGTGCTTTTGCCACAGCCCGACGGCCCGATAAAGGCCGTGATCTTTTTCCGTTCAATCTTCAAACTTGTATCTTTAACAGCCCGAAATTTGCCGTAATAACAATGCACGTCTTTTAATTCAAGGGCGTATTTGCCGTTTCTGCTTTGGCCATTGTGGGTCATATTAACCTCCTGCTGTAACGGTTACGCAGTAGCACTGCGGATGCATTAAGGGTTAAAAGTAAAATCAAAAGAATGATGATGGCTGCGGCCGCAATATTGCGGAATTCATCCTGCGGGCGAGCCGTCCACTGGTAAATTTGAATGGGCAAAACCGTAAATTTGGAAAAAGGCCCGGTTGGGTCAACCGTGATAAAGGTAGACGCGCCAATCACCACCAGCGGCGCGGTTTCGCCAATGGCCCGCGATACGGCCAGGATATTGCCGGTGAGAATGCCGGGAATGGCATTGGGCAACACATGATGCCAAATGGTTTGCCACTTGGTGGCGCCCAGGCCCATCCCCGCCTGGCGCAGGGACTGGGGCACCGCCCGAATGGCCTCCTGGGCATTGATGATGATCAGCGGCAAAATGAGCAAGGCCAGGGTCAAACTGGCCGAGAGAATGGTCCGGCCATTGGCCGTGGTGGGATCGGCCAGGCCCAACATGGCGCCGCTGGTTAAGGGTTCCAAGGCCCGCACAAAAATGGCCAGACCCAACATCCCGTAAATAATTGAGGGCACGCCGGCCAGGTTGTTGATATTGGTTTGGATAATGGCGTTGACCCGCCGCAAGAGGGGGTTGCCGACCCCCGCCGCATACTCTTCTAAATAAATGGCGCCGCCTACGCCAATGGGTAAAGCAATGAGAATGGTGATAAAAATAACCCAAAGCGAGCCAAAAATGGCGGTACGGATACCGGCCAATTCAGGCGTGCTGGATTGGGGCGCAACTAAAAAGTCCCAATGAAGCCAACTGCGGAATTGAAGCTCGCCCTGGGGCACAGTTTCGGCAAAGGCTATAATTTCATCTTTGTGAAAAATTGACTCCGACAACTTCCAGCTTTTCACAATACGCTGTTCAACCACCCGCTCAACCACCAAATCGTAAACTTCATCCCGCGACCTTTCGGAAAAAGGCTTGTCAGTCTCCAACCGGCGCATCAAGCCTGTAGAAAGGTTGGCCTCTAAAATGGCTACCAAGGTGTCTTTGGGTAAATCCGGCAAACCTTCTACAAAAACTGACTCGGCAAAAAAGTCAAGCGTGCCGCTATCTGCTCCCGGAATGTAGCGTTCAATGGGTGTATCGGGCCAGGCCGGGTTGACATCGGACCAGTTATTGGCCACGGTGAAAATTGAGCGGAGTTCATCCGCCGTCACATTCTGCAAAAAATCGTTCTTTTGGCTTACCACAATGGCCAAGGCATCGGTGCCAACCCGAAACTCAAGCGGCTCTCGCCGGGCCTTCCGGCAAGCCTCAAACTCAGCTCGTTTAATGGGACGGCTGGCATTGGCAATATCAATACCGTCAGGAACGCAGAAAAACGTAAAACCTGCCCCTGTACCCACGCTCTCAATACTGATGGGGCCGGCAAAACCTGCCCGGCGGAAATTTTTGGCTATCTCGCGCGTCAGCGGATAAACGGTTGAACTGCCGGCAATGGCCAGGCCAGCCTCCTGATCATAGTTTGAGGGGTCTACTGCCGGTAAAAGGTAAGGTGATTCTGCGGTTTTTTCATTGGCGGTTGCCTGTAGCCACAGTTCTCTGGATTGAGCCAATGTTTCCCCGGAAACCGGAAAATAACCTACGTTGGCCACAACCTCATTCACGTGGGTCAAATAATAATTTATAAAACCGGCCACTTGAGGTTTTGACCGGATAACGTCGGCTGCGCTGTAGATATAGAGGGGACGCGACCCCAAATATTCGCCGCTCTCGGCAGTTTGAGCATTCGGTTCTACCCCCTCAACAGACAAAGCTCTTAGCTTATCCGCATTATCTTGGTAATAGGCATAGCCAAAAAAGCCAATGGCAGAGGGATTGTTCTCAATACCCTGCGCCAATTCATTATCGTCTTCGCTTGAGAACGTGTTGGGGGCGGTCAACAACCGCTCTTTTTCTACCCCTAAAACCAGGGCCGCGGGATCAATTTTGTTTTGCACCACCACATACCCAAAAGAGCCGTTGATGATATTGTAAAGCAAGGCAGTAAGGGCGATAATGGCCACAACAGTTGAAGCCATAAAGATGGTGCGCCAGATTACGCCCCACCGATTACGAGTTTTAATAAACGATTCTAGCTTATCACCCTCGGGGTAACCCTGCCGAAGAGATGATGTTTTTTGGCTCATTCGTATTCCTCCCGGAAATATTGCACTACGTAACGGCTGATCACGTTGAGCACCAAGGTTATCACAAACAACATCAGGCCAATGGCAAACAGGCTGTTGTAGTCAATGGAGTCGTAGCTCAAGTCGCCGCCGCTGATGCGCACAATATGGCCGGTCATGGTTTCGGCGGCCTCAAAGGGGTTCATGGTAAAGTTGGGGCCGGCGCCGGCGGCAATAGCCACCACCATTGTTTCGCCAATGGCCCGCGACATGGCCACAATAAAAGCCGCCGCCACGCCCGATATGCCCGCCGGTAAAACCACCTTGAGGGCTGTTTCTAACTTGGTGGCGCCCAACCCGTAAGCGGCCTCGCGCAGGCCATGCGGCACAGCGTGCAAGGCGTCTTCGCTCATTGAGCTGACCAACGGCAATACCAAAATGCCAATCACTATCCCCGCCGAAGCGGTGTTATAGATTTGCACCACCTCGTCGCCAAAAATAGAGCGCAACACGGGGGTCATTAAGGTGAGAGCAAAGTAGCCATACACCACGGTGGGAATACCGGCCAGCACTTCCAGAATCGGTTTGATGATGCCCCGCGCCCGGGACGAGGCATACTCGCTCAAATAAATAGCCACGGCCAAACCCAAAGGCAGGGCCACCAGCATGGCAATCAATGAAACCATCAACGTGGCGTTGAGCAAGGCCCAAATACCAAATTTACCAATGGCCGGTTGCCAAACGGCACCGGTGAAAAACTCCACCAGGCTCACCTCATCGCTGCCAAAAAAAAGCAGGGCCTCTTTGGCCAGAACGTATACAATCCCCACCGTGGTTAAAATTGAAATAGCGCCACATAAAAACAAAAAAGCCTCAATGAGCGTTTCCGCAAACCGGGGATGCTTACGCAACTCCGATTTTTGGGCTAACGTTTCAGGTATAGCTGTACTCACTTCAACTGCCATTTAGTAACCTCCCTTAAGGTTACACCTTTGAAATGCTATCAAGATTTACCTAAAGTAAGGAAAGGGAAGGGGTAAATACCACCCCTTCCCATGTTAGCGTTCGCAATCGCTTTGCTGACTTCAATTCCTACTGAAGCGCAGCCAGCAGTTTGGCTTTGGCTTCACCCAACGCCGCATCACTGGCGGGGAAGTAGCCCACGTCCAGAATTTCATCATTGACGTTGGCCAGATAGAAGTTGATGAACGCGCCCACTTGTGGCTTCTCTTGAATGATGTCGGCCGTGGAGTAGATGAACAGCGGTCGCGCCAGCGGATAACTGCCGTCTTCCGCACTCTCTGCCATCGGGGGCGCCCCCTCCAGCGAAATCGCATTCAAGGTGTCCTGGTTCTCGTTATAGTAGGCATAGCCAAAAAAGCCAATGGCATACGGGCTGCCCTGAATGCCCTGCACCAGCACGTTGTCGTCTTCACTCAACTGCAAGTTGCCGGCGCTCAAGATCGGCTCTTCATTCTCCTCAAAGATTTCCTCGACAAAAAAGTCAAACGTGCCGCTGTCTGTGCCCGGAATGAACCGTTGAATCGGCTCCGCCGGCCAATCGCTACGCACATCGGCCCACGTCTCCGCCGTGCTGAAGATCAGGGCCAACTCTTCCAGAGTGACATCCGTCACAAAATCATTGTCTGTACTCACCGAGACCGCAATGGCATCCGTACCCACGCGGAACTCAAGCGGCTCACGCCCAATCGCCCGGCAACTCTCTACTTCACTGTCCTTGATCGCCCGCGAGGCATTACTGATGTCACTTTCACCGGCCACGCAGAACCGTTCAAACCCGGCCCCGCTGCCAATGCTGTCAATGGTAATGTTCCCGGCATATCCTTCATCCTGGAACCGTTCCGCCATGCGTTCACTCAAGGGAAATACGGTCGAGCTACCCGCACTGATGATGTCGCCGGTTACGGCCAGGGGATCAACTTCGGGCAACCCAGACATGGCTTCTCCGGCTGTTGCGGCAGGTTTTTCGGCCATAGTACCGGCGGCGCCCATCGCCTCAAGCCAATTTTGCTTTGATTCATCCAGGGCAACGCCACTGAGTGGAAAGTAGCCTACATCCACAATCTCGTCATTTACGTTAGTCAGCACAAAGTTAAGAAAAGCGGCCACCTGCGGCTTTTCAGCCAAAATCGCCGGATCGGAGTACATAAACAGAGGGCGCGATAGATGATAGCTGCCATCTTCGGCGCTTTGAGCCGTTGGGGCTACACCGGCAATGGAGATGGGTTGGAGGACATCTTGATTTTCATTGTAGTAGGCATAACCAAAGAAACCAATGGCATACGGACTGCCCTGGATGCCCTGGACCAATACGTTATCGTCTTCACTCAACTGCAAGTTGCTGGCGCCCAAGATTTCTTCTTTACCCGTATCACCATACACGGCTTCCATTACTTCTTCGGTGAAAAAGTCAAACGTGCCACTGTCTGTGCCTGGAATGAAGCGTTGAATCGGCTCCGCCGGCCAATCGGCGCGCACATCGGCCCACGTTTCTGCTTCTGCCGAGAAAATTTTGGCCAATTCCTCAACCGTCACCTCGTTCACAAAATCATTGTCCTGGCTTACGGTTACGGCAATGGCGTCAATGCCAATGCGGAAGGGAATGGGAGTGCGGCCAATTGCTTTACAGTTCTCTATTTCGGCATCCTTGATTGGGCGAGAGGCATTGCTGATGTCACTCTCACCGGCGGTGCAGAAGCGCTCAAAACCGGCCCCACTGCCAATACTGTCAATGGTAATGTTCCCGGCGTAACCTTCGTCCTGAAAACGCTCGGCCATACGCTCCGCCAAGGGGAACACGGTTGAGCTACCCGCACTGATGATGTCGCCACTTACCGCTAACGGATCAACTTCAGGCAGGGCCACCATACTGGCCGCCGGGGCTTCTGAGGACGCAGCCTCTTTGGCCGATTCTTCGGCTTTTGGCTGTTCTTCAACCTGGGTTTCTTCTTGTTGCGCCGGCTCTTCAGCTTGAGCCGGTTCTTCGGTTTGAGGGGCCTCAGTAGGCTGCGCTGGGGCCGGCGTTGCGGCGTTGCCACAAGCAACCACCATACTGAACATGAGTAACAAACTAATCAGAATAAAAATAGGTTTTGACTTAAAGTTGTCCTGCATAATTAGATTTCTCCTCCAAAACTGATTTGATTGATATTTACCAAAATCATTTTCAACTTTTAGATTTGATTTTTCCCTGAAGGGGATCAATTTCAAGGTGAGCTCACAGGAGGATAAGATACCATTGGCAATTAAAGGCGCAGTTAAATACGCTTTAAGGATATTTTAAGAGTAAGTTAAAGATTTTTAACAATTTACCGGCTCAACCACCCTTATTGGACAAAAAAGAGGACGCCCGCCACCGGACGTCCTCTTAAAAGAAAAGGAGTTTGATGAGAGGTTCCCTTGAATCTTCCACTCAAAAGCCGGCGTTTTTAACCAAACCGGCCGGTGATATATTCTTCGGTCAGTTTTTCTTGGGGCTTGGTGAAAATTCTATCAGTAGGCCCATACTCTACCAGATAACCGGCGCGGTCCTCGTTCATGTTAAAGAACGCGGCATAATCCGAGGCGCGGGCCGCCTGCTGCATGTTGTGGGTGACAATCACAATGGTGTAATATTCTTTTAAGGTTTGGATCAAATCCTCAATGCGCAGGGTGGCAATAGGGTCCAGGGCCGAGGCCGGCTCATCCATTAAAATAACTTCCGGCTCCACAGCCAGGGCGCGGGCAATACAAAGCCGCTGCTGCTGGCCGCCGGACAAAGATAGGCCGGATTTATCCAGGTCGTCTTTCACCTCGTCCCACAAGGCCGCCGCCTGCAAACTGCGCTCAACAACCTCGGCCAATTTTTTCTTGTCTCTCATGCCATGGGC
>JAFGDY010000262.1 GCA_016931895.1 Anaerolineae bacterium | reverse complement strand
CCGAATATTTAGGCGTTACTCATCAATAAAAATCAAACCAAGTTCAATGGCCACGCGGGTTAGCCCGGCCACGTCATGCACATCCAGCTTGGCCATCAGGTTGGCCCGGTGCCGCTCCACGGTTTTGACGCTAATATTCAAGAGCCGGGCGATCCCATTGTTTGTGTGTCCTTCGGCAATGAGTTGCACCACCTCGCGCTCACGCGGGGTGAGTTGGTTAAAAGAGCTGGCTTGCTCGGCCTCAACCTGATGGGTCAAAAAGTCATCCACGACGATGCCGGAAACTTCCGGGCTGAGATAGGTTTCGCGCCGGTTGGCCGCCCGCACGGCCAGCAGCAGTTCCTCGGTGATTGAGTTTTTGAGCAGGTAGCCCCTGGCTCCGTTGCGCAGCGCCTGTCGCACCAGCGTGGGCCGGGAGTGCATGGAGAGAATCACCACCTGTGTGGTCAGACCCAGGGCGCGCACGCGCTGGGTGGCCTGGATGCCGTTCATACGCGGCATAGCAATATCAATAATCAGCACGTCGGGCTTGAGTTGTTCAACCAGCGTCACGGCTTCTTGACCATCCTCGGCTTCGTCCACTATATTAATGTCATTGGCTTTTTCCAGCAGGGCGCGAATACCCTGCCGCACCAGGTGGTGGTCGTCGGCCAAAATCACGCGAATCATACCGTATCCTCCCAAGGGCAGAACACGGTCAGGCGGGCGCCCTGGCCAGGCTGGGACTTAAGGTTTTTACAAACTATCGTTTGTAAAATTTTTCGCAATCCACTACCGAAAGGTCTTTTTTCTTAATAGAACAAATGTTTTGTGTGTTTAACGTAGCCGTTCGAGAATGGAGGCGATATACAAGCCTTAAGATTGGTGAATGGTCGAAAAACTCGAGAAAAGCTTTCGTTTCCGCAGTTGGGACGCTATACTCCATTTGATCACCCTCCGATGAACGAATTCACCTCACATTTTATCACAGTTTTTCTAATATGCCGCAACAGTTGATAGATCGGTCTTGGCACATCTTTTAACATTCGTGCGATTGCTAATCAACAGGTAGCCTCGACTACGCACATTCTTGATACACGGAACTGTGCCCAAGTGTACTTCCAATTTCCGCCGCAGAGTACGGATAAGTGGCCGGAGTAACTGGCTGGCTTCCTGGCTATCCGTGTCCAGATCATGCGTAGCTTTGACCATCTCAACCAGGCTGACGATTTCGTTGGGTTGCCGGGCCAATCGCTCCAAGAGAAACATCTCTCTGGCCGTCAATTCAATTTCCTGATCACCAACCCAGACCCGATGCTGCCGGTAGTCGAGCCGAACCGGTTTCTCATTGATGATCAGAGTAATCACTTCTGGTCCATTGGTTTCACGTTCAAATAAATTTTGCAGTCGTTCGGCAGCAAGGAGTTTGCCCTGCACCACGGCCAGTAAGTCATCCACATCCAATGGTTTGGGCAGGTAGTCATCCGCGCCCAATGATTTGGCGTAACGAATATCGCTATCCAGGGTGCGACCACTCATCAGGATGATGGGGGTCAGCACGAGGCGAGGGTTAGCGCCGTTTTTGACCCGTTGGCAAAGTTCGTAGCCATTGAGCTGTGGCATGGCCACATCAGCTAGAATGAGATCAACCGATTGAGTCGCGAATACCTCCAAAGCCTTGCTGCCATCTTGGGCGGTGAGGATCTCGTACCCCTGACGTTGCAAAAGAACCTTGAGAAAACCGATTGTATCGGTATCATCATCTACAACTAAGATCCTTTTCATTAATCACTTCCTGCAATCAAAGACGAAATTTACCGGCATATTTGGATACTGATAATTACTTTTCTTGTTATAATTGATGTCTTTTTGGTTCAAAAATATTTATCACATCTATTGATGTCTGAATCAAGACTCAATACCGACAGAAGTGCAACGCAAACGGAATGCGTGTACTAATCGATTTTGACTCTTTTGAAAAAAGGACTATAATCGAACATAGGTTCTATTTATCTACAATTAAGCAGGCTGTAAGCACAAATTTATAACATTGTTGTTCAGGTAACGGTGAAAGCCCTGCGTTATTACGACCAGATTGGTCTGCTTAAGCCGGCAGAAGTGGATCCCTTTACCGGCTACCGTTACTATTCGGCCAGGCAGTTGCCGCGGCTCAACCGCATCTTGGCGCTGAAGGAGCTGGGGTTATCGTTGGAGCAGATTGCCCAACTCCTTAAGGAGGCGCTAACGCCCGACCAAATCCGGGGGATGTTACGCCTCAAACAGAGCGAAATTCAACAACAGGTGCAGGAAGAGCAGGCCCGGCTGGCGCAGGTTGAGTGGCGGCTGAAACAAATAGAACTGGAGGAAACTATGCCAAGCCAAGAAGTCGTTTTAAAAAATGTTCCATCCCAGGCCGTTGCTTCGGTGCGGGCTACCGTGCCCACCACCGGCATCAGCGACCTTTTTACCGAGGTTTATACGCACCTGGGGCAGCACAAGATCAACCCAATGGGGCCTTCAATGGGCGTATACTACGATGAGGAGTTCCACGAGGAGGGGGTAGATGTGGAAGTGGCCGTGCCGGTGACTGGCTCAGTGCCCGCAGGAGAGCGAGTTAAGGGGCGGGAGCTTCCAGCCGTGGCCCAGATGGCGTGTATCATTCACGAGGGCACGTTCGATAACCTCAAGGCCACCTACACCCAGTTAATGGGGTGGATTGAGGCCAACGGCTACCGGATGAACGGCCCTATCCGCGAGATTTACGTGCAGTGGGCCATGCCCGGAGAAGACCCCTCAAATAATATTACCGAAATACAATTGCCCGTAAAAAAAGCGCAAGAAGCAGGAGGATAACAAATGCCGTACAAATTTGGAAAAGCCCTTCTATTTTCCTTTGTCGTTTGGCTCGTTGGGTTCATCTGGGGTATGATCATCTTTATGACGCCCCTGGTAAACTTGTCGCCCATCCCCTTCATCTCTTCCAGCCCGGCGATCAGTTTCCCATTGCTGATAGTTATGCCCCTGGTGAGTTTTCTGTTAGCCAGGTCATACCTGAAAGAAGCAGAGGACAAGCCGATGGAGGGTTTAAAGTTTGGAGTGACTATGTTCCTGGTGAACATTATTCTGGACTTTCTGGTGATTGTATTGCTGTTTGCAGGCGGTCTGGGTTTCTTTGCCTATCTTTCCATCTGGCTTGCTTACCTTCTGGTCAGTGCCGTTCCCTATCTCGTGGGACGGAGCATGGCAGCCCGGCGCGCATCTGTTTGAGGCTGAACAGGTTTTAACGAGTAAATCGTGGGAGTCCAAAAGCTAAACTTTTGGACTCCCCACTTTCTATTCAACAAAAAGCCTATGCCCATAGATTTTGCCAAGAACGAAGCCCACTATTTGCTCGACCAGATCAAACAACACGCTGACCCTCAATACCAAATGAGTATCAACGCCACAGCGCCGACAAAACTCAAGGTATACGGCGTGCGTGTGCCCAACTTGCGAGAAATTGCCCGGGCATGGTATCGTGAACATAAGCAGGCTACTTGCGAAGAAATGCTGACCCTGGCCGAAAGCCTGTGGAATAATGCCTCGCACGAAGAACGACAACTCGTCACTTATTTATTTGAACACTACAAAAACTGGCTGCCCACTTTAAACAAATCACCCTTCGAGCATTGGCGTCGGGGTCTTGACAATTGGGTCATCACTGATAGCCTGGGCTGGCTGTTGGGCCTGTGGGTATTAGCCGAGCCGGAAAATCGGCTGAGCTACCTGGAGAAGTTAATTACTGACAAAGATGTATGGAGTCGGCGGTTATCGCTGGTGGCTACCATCCGCATCAATCGTGGCGAGACGGGGTTCACGGCTCCTGATTTAACCCTGCAATTGCTTGACCAGGTCAAAGAAGAACGGCATCCGATGATGGTCAAGGCCGTGTCGTGGGTGTTGCGAGAATTGACGCGGCATCACCGCGATCGGGTGAAAATCTATCTGGCAGAAAATAAAGAGGTTTTGGCCGGTCAAGTGGTGCGTGAAGTGAATAATAAGCTGCAGGTGGGGCTCAAAAGTGGAAAAGCCAAATCATAAGGATAAGATTTGTGAAAGAAGATAACGTAGAAATCAAATCGCCATCAATCTGCCGGGTTATCTCTGTCTATCAGTCGGCCTATCCTGACCCGCTGGTGATTAAGGCTGGCGAAGAACTGATCGTAGGTAAAAAGGAAAGCGAATGGAGCGGGTGGGTGTGGTGTACCAACCAAAATGGCAAAAGTGGCTGGGTGCCGAAAAAGTATGTGGCGCACAAAGGATACATTTGGGTGGCTCGTTTTGATTACGATGCAACTGAGCTTTCGGTGGATATTGGCGAAGAGTTGATAATGGGTTATGAGGAAAGCGGCTGGATTTGGTGTACCGATCAACAGGGACGCCACGGCTGGGTGCCGGCAGATCATTTAGAGATACTTGGTGAGGGAAGCAAGCAATGAAAACAAAAGAAGCCCGAGAATTGGGGCGTCGTATTGCGAACCTGATTGCTCAGAACCAGATAGAACCGGCGTATGCTCTATTGGCTCCGATTTTGGCCGAGCGCACGCCGTTTGCCATGCTCCGCCACATCGGCGATGCTGTTGGCGTTGGCCCGCTGAAGTCGGCGAATGATTTTCTAGACTTTATCGCGGCTGATAAAACCGAAGGCGGTTGGGTGATTATTGCCAGCGCGTTGGAGCAGCAGTTGGGCCGTGACCTTACGGGCGCTTTTAACCGTTGCCGTGAGTTTATCATCGTTGCTGACGTGTGGTACGGGGCCGATACGTTAGGCGAGGGTGTGCCGGGCCGGGCGCTGGTGGCCAATTTTAAGCCGGCGCTGGCTCTGCTCAAGCCCTGGCGTGAGGATGATAATGCCTGGGTAAGGCGAATCGTGGGCGTCAGCGTGCATTATTGGGCCAAACGCTCCAGGGGAGCGGCTGAGCTTACACCGCAGGCCAAAGAACTTCTGGCTTTACTGGAGCCGATGTTTGGCGAATGGGACATGGATGCCGTCAAAGGCGTCGGCTGGGGCTTGAAGACGATGGGCCGCAAATATCCCGGTCTGGTCACCGACTGGCTGGCCGAGCAAGTTGTTCCCAACCAGCGCCGTCACCGAGCCGTTATGCTACGCAAGGCTCTGACTTATCTCTCGGGGGAACAACGAGCGCGTATTACCGGAAAAGGCCCTGCGGGGTTCTAAAACTCAAAGGGGCCGGTCACAATGAAGTTGGAATTTCAAGCGTACAAAGCCCGCAAAATTGTCAACGTCCACAAACACGTAGACGGTCCCTGGTTTTGGGACAAGTATTCTGCCCATCCTTACCTTGGCTGTCGCAGCGGCTGCAAGTTTTGCTACGAGCGCGGCGGCCCTTACCTTCGTGGGCGCGACCCAAATACTTTTGACACGGTAATTCAGGTAAAAACCAATGCCGTAGAGCTACTGCGCCAGGAACTGGCTCGCCTGGAACCCGACGTGATCTGCTGCGGCGACTGGCAACAGCCCGCCGAGAATCGCTACCGGCTATCACGCCGGATGCTAGAAGTGGTGCGTGACCTGAGCTTTCCCCTGTTCATTGTCGAACGCTCGCCCCTGTTGACCCGCGACCTGGATTTGCTGGTCGAAATTAATCAACGCGCCTGGGTAGGGGTGGTTTTTAGTATCAGCAATCTGGACCCCGCGCTCAAGCGAGCCTTTGAGCCACGCAGCCCCGGGGTCAAGCGTCGTTTGCTGGCCATGGCCAGGCTGGCCGAGGCCGGTATCCTGGTCGGCGCCTCGTTGATGCCGATTATCCCCGTGGTGGGTGACGACCCAACTCATTTGGAAGACGTTATCCGCGCCACCAAAGACCACGGTGGATCATTTGTGCTGGGTGGCGGGCTGACCATGGCCGGCGTCCAGGCCGAGCGTACTCTGGCTGCTGCCCGGCAGTTGGACCCGGCCCTGGTCGAGCAGTGGCGGGATTTGTATAACTGGCCGGTGGACGCAAAACCAAACTACGGCCCGCTGCGGAATTACAATGCCCGGCTGGGATTACTGGTTCGTGAACTGTGCGCTTGCCACGATCTGGCAGACCGGATGCCGCGCTACATTCCACCGGGGCCTCTGGCTACCAACAAACGCATCGCTGAACGGTTGTTCCTCAAGATTTATGACCTGGAACTGAACATGGCCAAGGAGTATCGGATTTGGGCTTATCGCAAAGCAGCTTGGACTGTGGATGAGTGGCCGGAGAGCATTGCCGAAATTTATCAGGCCAAAGGGGAGGCCGGGTTGCGAGCGTTGCCGGGAATCGGCAGAAGTTTGGCCGGAGAAATTGCCGGGTGGCTGCAAGAATTTGCGCCCTCTGTGGGCCGTGATTCTTGAGACTAACTCAAATGTTGGAAGGTAAATTTAATGGACATCAATTTAACCACTATTTTGGCCGAACGGCTGCGACGGCAGTGTTTGACCCACCCCCTAGCCGATGCCGGCGCATACCTTGAACTTTTTCGGCGGCTCCAGCCGGTATCGCCTGTGGCTTATACCCGGCCCGGCGATCCACCCAGGCTCATGCCGCGCACTCTTTTTGACGATGGCGTGGAAGCAGACCGGCTGCGGGCGCAGCGCCGGATGGTCAAAGGGCGTTTTTTGGGCGGCGGTATTGGCTATGTGCTGGCCGAAGACCTGGTCTTATATGCCAACGCCTTTCAACGTCCCCTAACCTATTTCAGCGAAATTCAAGAAGCGGTGTTGGAAGCCGTGCAAATTACCGGGCCGCTAACTCCCCGCCAACTCAAGGAGGAGACCGGCCTGCTCAACAAACAGATTATGCCTGCCCTGCACCGCCTCCAGCAAGCATTTCTGGTTTACGAAGACCAGACCGACGATGATTGGGAACGCGGCTGGTACGACTTTGCCGCCGAGTGGCCCGAGGTCAAATTAAACGAAGATCGCCGGCAGGCCGCCACCGCCCAGGTGCTGCTGCAATTTTTGGCAGGCCATGTTTTTGCCACGTTTGAGCAATTGAGGGATTGGTCCCAACTTTCCCAAAAATTGTTAGTCACCGTCATTCAGGAACTGGAACAAGCCAACCGCCTTGTGTCCCAAACGGTAGAGGACTTGGGTGAAGGCTGGTTGCGCGCTGAAGATACCGTTTTGCCTGAACAGAAAGTTATCCCGGCGGTGTTTATGCTGCATAAGGCAGACTTTTTGGTCAGGTCCCATACCAGCGAACTCAGACGCCGGTTTGGGGGACTGGAAGTGCTGCAATACTTGCTGATTGACGGGCAATTCCAGGGAGCAGTGGTGGGGCATTGGCGCATTGGGCCGCACAATGTGGACGATATTGTGTTGATGTTGCCCGCAGACGAACGAGCCAAAAGACGAGAAGAAATTATAAACGTTGTTGCTCAAGGGTATCATCCACCCCATCATCAAATTTTAAAATACAGTGGCGCAGAAATCACAGGAGTTTAAAGATGACCAGACCTCGAGTTATCGAAACTGAAGAGGGCCTGCAAGGCGAATTTATGGCCAATGCCTACGACGCTATGATGCGCCAATCGCGGGACAAGGGGCAATTGTTGACAAACCTGGTTCTCCAGGCCGGCATCACCACCGGCCTGGTTTTAGAAATTGGTCCCGGCCCTGGTTATTTGGGGCTGGAATGGCTCAAACAAACCGAGGGTACTTGGCTGAAGGGGTTGGACATCAGTCAAGACATGCTGAAAGTGGCCGAAAAAAACGCCGCAGAATACGGCCTGACTGAGCGTGTGGAGTACATTCACGGCGATGCTCTTCAGATGCCGTTTGAGGACGAATTTTTTGATGGTGTTTTTACCAACGCCGCCCTGCACGAGTGGGCTGATCCTGAACGCGCGTTGAACGAAATCTATCGTGTGCTCAAACCCGGCGGGCGGTATCTGATCACCGACCTACGACGTGATATGCCCTTTCCCATTAAATGGGTAATGTGGTTGGGCACCAAACCCAAAGAAATACGGCCCGGCCTGTTCAGGACTATTAACGCATCCTACACCCGTGACGAAGTGCAGCGCTTATTGGCGAAAACCAGGCTGAAGGATGCCTCAGTGGGACAGAGTTCGTTTGGCTTGGGCATTTCAGGTCAGAAAAAGTTGAGTATCGGAACCTGAGTTGGCGAGATTCTGAGAAAGATCCAAAAACTGGGATGGTTCACAATTTAGTTGACACTTTTTTGAGCACGAAATAAAAATTGGCCGTTAAAATTTATCGGGTCCAGGCTATTTTCTT
>JAFGDY010000261.1 GCA_016931895.1 Anaerolineae bacterium | reverse complement strand
TAATGCAATGGTTCGCACCCGACAAGCCTGGTCGCCGGCTTGATGTGCGTCGTTTTTGATAAAATTAAATCACAGTTGCTCTGAGGGAGCCAGACCCTAAAGGTCTCTGAGACCTTTAGGGTCTTCAATCCTACAAACCAGGTGTGGTTCCCTCAGAGCAACATAACCTGGCTTGGAAGCGGGGTCAGGCATCTTCAGCGGCCCTTATCGCCGGCCCCCTCCCCGCCGGGAGGCGCTTTGTCCGGGCCGGGTCCCGGCCAAGGCGTAGTTACTTACGGAGAAGATACCATGCCCATTCATTACGTATTGTTTGAAAATCACCTGACCGCGCAGCCGGATACGTATAAGGCGGTGGCCCAACCGATAGCTACCGCGGGGCTGGACGAGGTGATAGAGCGGATGGTGGAGCACGGCTCCACCGTCACCCGGGCCGATATTTTGAGCGTGCTGGAGGATTATTTTACCGCCATCGAAGAGATGGTTTTGGAAGGTTTGCACGTGAATACCCCCAGCGCCAACTACAACGTTCAGCTTAAAGGCGTGTTTAACGGCCCCACCGATACCTTTGACCCCAAACGCCACCGGCTTACGGCCAATACCAGCCCCGGCAAACGCCTGCGGGCCATGGTGCGCCGGCGGGCGCGGGCCGCCAAGGGCCAAGCCGTCATCCCCACACCCCATCCGGTGGAGTATCTTGACCTGGTCAGCAACCGGCGCAACAGCACTTTAACCCCCGGCGGTTTGGGGCAATTGACCGGCTACCGGCTGAAGTTTGAGCCAAACGATCCCCGGCAGGGTCTCTTCCTGGCCCCGGCGGCCAACGGCCCGGCCACCCGCGTAGACATTATCGGCAAGAACAAACCCGGCGAACTCATTTTTATGACCCCTTCCCTGGCCCCGGGCCAATACACCCTGGAGGTACGCGCCCTATTTGGCAAAAGCGAGGTGCGGGCCGGAGCCTTACCGGTGGCGTTAACGGTTAACCGGGATAGTTAATTATGGAGGTTAGCAACTATGGAACCAAATGAGGCCCCCCCCAGAACCTATTACCGGGCCAGAGACGAGTTACAAATAAATAATCTGCCTTTTTTCTTTGGCTGGGTTGACTTTGAGGGGGACAAGGTGGTGGGTGAGCATTACAAACCCAAAATTGACCGGCCAAGCGGCGCATATTTGATTGGGTACTATAAAATTGAAGGGGAGGCGGCAAACTTTGCCCAAACGTTTGCCAAACACGGCCTGGTGGAAATTACCCAGGAAGAATTTAACGTCATCTTGAGCCAATGGACCCGGGGCGGCGAATACGCGCCCAATCAATGGGGCCTGGCCTGGACCTGGGAAATAGCCGGCTCTGCTTAGGTTTTCCCCCGGCGACGCACGTTGTCACCCGGCCGGTTTGACGACTCGTTGCTCTTCATCTATCATGTTAGCCGTAAAGACAAAGTTTGACCCGCCCTCGCCGGCGGGTCTAATGTTGTGGGGAAGTTTATATGTTAGACAAACTTGCCGCCGTAGAGGCGCGGTATAATGAGTTGATTGAATTGATGGGCAGCCCCCAGGTAATCGGTAACCCGGAACGGCTGATGAAATATGGCCAGGAGCAAGCCAGCCTGGAGCCGGTGGCGCAAACCTACCAACGTTACCGGGACGTGTTGGCCCAACTGGCCGACGCCCGGGCCATGCTGGCCGAGGACCTGGACGACGACATGAAAACAATGGTCCGGGAAGAAATTGAAACGTTGACCGGCCAGCAGCAAAAGCTTGAGCAAAAATTGCGCCTGATGCTGCTGCCCAAAGACCCCAACGACGATAAAAACGTTATCGTTGAAATTAGGGCCGGGGCCGGCGGCGACGAGGCCGGCCTGTTTGCCGCCGACCTCTTTCGCATTTACAGCCGCTACGCCGAGCGCAACCATTGGAAAACGTCTGTGCTCAGCCGGCACGAGTCGGGCATTGGCGGCTTCAAAGAGATCATCTTTCAAGTGGCCGGCCAGGGCGCTTACTCCAAACTTAAATACGAAAGCGGCGTCCACCGGGTGCAGCGCATCCCCGAAACCGAGAGCGGCGGGCGCATCCACACTTCTACGGCCACGGTGGCCGTGCTGCCGGAAATGGACGAGGTGGAAGTGGAGATTGACCCCAACGAGGTGCGCATTGACGTGTTCCGTTCCTCCGGCCCGGGCGGGCAGAGCGTCAACACCACCGATTCGGCGGTGCGCCTCACCCACATCCCCACCGGCATTATCATAAGCTGCCAGGATGAAAAAAGCCAGTTACAAAACCGGGCCAAAGCCTTTAACATTTTGCGGGCGCGGCTGTACGATGAAGAACAACGGCGCATTCAGGCCGAGCACGGCGCGGCCCGGCGCTCCCAGGTGGGCAGCGGCGACCGCAGTGAAAAAATCCGCACCTACAACTTTCCCCAAACCCGCGTCACCGACCACCGCATTGGCTTTACCAGCCATCGCCTGGAGTCTATTCTTGAGGGCGAAATTGACGACTTTATTGAGGCGCTGAGCAAAGCCGATCAGGAAGAAAAACTAAAGAGGCTGGCCACAACGTAGGTAGCGGAAATTAATATTCTAATGGATCGCGCAAATCTTGCCGGGTAACAATATAAGAAGCATTTTAGAAACCGCCGTGCAGCGCCTGGCGCAAGCCCAAAGCGATACGCCTCGGCTGGATGCGGAAGTATTATTGGCCCATGCCCTCCATAAAGACCGGGCCTGGCTCTACACCCACTCCCAAGCAGTCCCTCCATCCCGGCAAATAAGTCGCTTTCACCACTTGCTCACCCGCCGGGTGCAGCAGGAGCCGGTGGCCTACCTGATCGGCCACAAGGAATTTTTTGGGCTTGATTTTCAAGTCAACCGGCGCGTGCTCATTCCCCGCCCGGAAACGGAACTCCTGGTGGAAACCGCCATCCACATAGCCGCGGCCATCAAAGGTTGCGCCCCAATTGGCCAACCCGGTTCCGCGCCATCTTCAACCCCGCTTTCCATTGCCGATATTGGCACGGGCAGCGGTTGCATTGCCATTGCCCTGGCCAAACACCTTGCCGGGGTTTCGGTGGTGGCGGTTGACCGCTCGCCGGAAGCGTTACAGGTAGCCCGGCAAAATGCGGCGCGGCATGGGGTGGCGGACCGAATTAGCTGGGTGGCAGGTGATTTGTTGCAGCCTCTGGTTTATCCCTTTGCTTTGATCGTCAGCAATCCGCCGTATGTCAGCCCGGCAGAACTGGCCGCCGCCCCGCCGGAGGTCAGCCGGTACGAGCCACGGCCGGCCCTGGATGGGGGCCGGGACGGCCTGGACCTTATCCGGCGGCTGTTGGCCCAGGCCCCGACAAAACTGGCGCCGGGCGGCAGCCTGCTTATTGAAATTGGGGCCGGCCAGGGCGCCGCCGCGGCCGGGCTGGCCGGAGAGTATTTTCCCCAGGCTCATCTTGAAATCAAAAAGGATTTGGCCGGTTTGGACCGTTTGTTAGTGCTTAACCGCGAATCTGATTAAAACCCCCTCGATTCCCCTTTTTTGGTTTTTTCATTATACTAAACCCGTTTTTGTGTGTTGGGTTTGGGAACAGCCAACACTTTGTCTCAAACTATCAACGTCGGTAATAACCGACGGCGAAGGTCGTTTTTTGATCGTTTTGTAATTTGTAAGAAGAAGGGAGTTGCGCCTTTGTTATCGTCCAGAACAAATTCGTTTGCTCGCGTATTTGAGTCGATTTTAGAAAGCCTGCCCGGCCGGATCATTCTCAACCTTATGCTCATCCCCCTCCTGATCCTGCTGATATTGCTGCTGCCGCCTATCGCCCTGCCCGACCGGCTGTTGAGCATTGGCTACACCCGCATTGACCGCCACGAAGGGGGAACGGTTGAGGACCCCGATGGGGCCAAGATTACGTTTTTGCCGGAAGGGATTGATCGTTCCTTCCGGGTCAAACTAACCGCCGTGCCCCGCGAGTTTTTTTTAGAGGGCACAGCCGGCAAAAGCCTGCTGGCGGCGGCTGAAAATATCCCGCCACAACTCATTGTTAAAAGCCCTTACTACCGCGTTTTACGCAAAGGCGCTATGCCGGAAAAAGTGGCGCTGAACATTCCCATTCCCAACGAGGCCGAACCGTATCACACCCTGGACCTCTATACCTGGACCGGCGAAACCTGGGAATGGTTGCCCGGCCGGATAGCCCGGCGCGGCGACGTGATTGAGTCTGAACTGGATTACCTGCCCGACTCTGTGGTGGTGATGCAAACCCACGCCGTGCAGCCCCACATTGCCGCCGATTACCCGGCCAATGCCACTCTCCCCGACGACGCCAAAAGCATGCTGGTTGAAATCAATCCCCAGGGCCTTTTGTTAGACAGCCGCGGCAGAATTATTGACACCTTGGGCCAGCTTCCCCCGGAAATTCAACGCTCACGGTTGTCCATCATCCCCACCCTGCGCAATTGGGAAGATGAGGGGGCCGTTCGTTCCGACCTGGTTGACAACATGCTGGTTGACCCGGATACCCGCGAACAGCACCTGCAAAAAATCGTCAAGCTGGTTGAGCGGAACCGCTACGCCGGGATTGACCTTGACTATCGCGGCATCAGCCCTTATTTGCAGCCGGAATACACCGCCTTTTTAACCCAACTCCGGGCCGCCCTGCCTGAAGATAAACAGCTTTCGGTTAGAGTAGAACTGCCCCATCAAATTTCGGCCAAACAGTGGGATACCGGCGCGTACAACTGGCCTGTTATTGGGCGCGTGGCCGATATGGTGAAAGTGCCGACTTCGCCCGACCCGCGGGCTTACGCGCCCGGCGGGGCGATGGAAAATATGCTTGATTGGGCGGTGGGGCAGATCAACCGTTACAAATTGCAACTCATTTTGCCCACCAGCAGCGCCGAGCAGGTCAACGGCGCCACGCGCCATATCAGTCACCAGCAGGCCCTGGCCCCCATTGGGGTGGCCGCGGTGATGGACGGCGCAAACGTGGTGGCCCCGGGTCAGGAAATGGCTTTTGGCTTGCAAAGTGCGCTGGCGGCCACCCCCGTTCAATTCGATAGCGCCAGCGGCGCTTATTGGTTTGCCTACCTGGACGATAACAATGTTCAACATACGGTGTACCTGGAAAGCGCGGCCAGTATGGCCCGCAAGTTACAACTGGTGGCCCAATATAACTTGCGGGGTGTGGCCGTGCAAAATTTGAGCCAGGAAAACAATAACGCCTCCACCTGGGCCATGGTCCGCAACTTCCTGGACCTGGTCATCCCCCCGGTGGAAAGCCAATATGCCGTGGTTTGGCAGGTGCAAAACCAGGAGGGCGGGGTGATTGCCGAGCACATGACCGATTTGAGCAACCCCAATTACACCTGGACCGCGCCCGAAGCCGGCGGTTCCTACCTTATTGGCGCGACGATTGTTGAGGGCCAACATAGCGCCGCCGCCATTCCGCGCGGCGAAGTGGCGGTGCTGGTGGCCACGCCCACGCCTAGCCCTACTCCCACCCCCCTCCCCACGCCCACGCCAGAAATCCCCCCCACCCCGGAACCCCAGCCGGAGGCTCCGGCGCAACAACCGGCCTCTGCGCCGCAACAACCTGCCGGCGGTGGGTCGGCCCCGGCCGTAAGCTCGGCGGTGGGTAACTTGCCGTTTGACTATGGCATTCAAGTGGACCCGGGCAACCACCAATCAAACGTGGGCCTGGTGCAGGGCATGGGCTTTCGGTGGGTTAAATTGCAAATGCCCTGGATGTACGTGGAGCCGCATCCCGGCGATTATCACTGGGGCAGTTGGGACGAGATCATTCGCACTTACGCCGCCAACGGCATCAAGGTGATGCTCAGTATTCCCAAAGCGCCGGAGTGGGCGCGCCCGTCTAACACCGATTTTAGCGTTGAAGGCCCCCCGGCCGACCCGGCCACCTATGCCAATTTTGTGGCCCTGGTAGCCCAACGTTACCAGGGCGGCGTGCAGGCCATTGAGGTGTGGAACGAGCAAAATATTGATTACGAATGGGGCCGCGAACCCTTTAACCCCGCCCGTTATATGGAATTGCTCAAGGCGGCCTATACCGCCATCAAGGCGGTTGACCCCAATATGATCGTGGTCAGCGGCGCGCTCACGCCTACCGGCGCGCCGCCGCCCGGGGCCATGGACGACCAGGAATACCTGAAGCAAATGTACACGCACGGCCTCAAACAATATTGCGACGCCATTGGCGCCCATCCCAGCGGCTTTGCCAATCCTCCCGACGCCCTTTTTGCGGGGGGCGATTATGACCCCAGCCGGGGTTACGACGACCACCGCAGTTTCTTTTTCCGCAACACCATGGAAGCCTATCGCCAGATCATGGTTGAAAACGGCGACGGCGCCAAAACCATCTGGCCCACCGAGTTTGGCTGGCCGGTAATGAGATATGATGATGGCCGCTTCCCCTTTGCCGCGGAAAACTCGTTGGAGCGGCAGGCGCAATGGACCGTGCAAGCCTACCAAATGGGCCAACAGTGGGGCTGGGTGGGCACAATGTTCCTCTGGAATCTGGATTACAACGTTACCGCCGGTAACACCGAGTTAGCCAACTTTGGCATTGTGGGCGCGCCAGCTTATGATGCCCTGGCCAATATGCCCAAGTAATGATTAAACAAGGGGAAAAATTGCCTAAACGGCAACATTTCCCTTTTTCTTTTTTTTGGTTATACTATACCATTCAGAATATTGATGATTGTTGTGTTGGTTTTGGGAACAACCAGCACCATTCATTGCGCTTTTAGCCGTTAGCCTAAAACGGCCGCCGACTACCGGCGGCCAGCGGCTGACAATTTGGATGGATGAAGGAAAGGAGAAGCGCGTTTAATGTCGTCATCAAATACAAACCCGCTCATGTATATGTTCGAGACGGTTTTGGAAAGCCGTCTCGGCGGCGTAGTGATCAATTTCCTGTTAATCCCTCTGCTCATTTTGAGCGCGCTGCTTTTGCCCCCCGTTTCCCTGGCCGACCGTTTGCTCAGCATTGGCTACGAACGCATTGGCCGCGACGGGGGCGCTATTCAAGACCCCGACGGAACGCAGATTACGTTTTTGCCGGAAGGGGTCAAACGTTCATTCCGGGTTAAGCTTTCGGCCATCCCCCGCAGCCTGTTTTTAGAAGGCGCGGCCGGCAACAGCCTGCTCACGGCGGCGGAAAGCATTCCCCCCAACCTAATTGTTAAAAGCCCCTACTACAGTGTTCAGCGGAAAGGGGCCATGCCGGAGAAAATCGTCCTCAAAATCCCTATCCCCAACGAAGCCGAACCCTATAACACCCTGGATTTATACTCCTGGAACGGCGAAAGTTGGGAGTGGCTGCCGAACCGCAAACTGTTAACCGAAGACCTGATTGAGTCTGAATTGGCTTATCTCCCCGTATCGGTGGTAGTGATGCAAACCCACGCCATCCACCCCAACGTATCCACCGACTACGCCGTGGATAGCGTTCTGCCCGACGACATCAAAGATACGCTGGTGGAAATTAACCCGCAAGGGCTTTTTCTGGACAACCAGGGGGACATTGTTGACAATTTGGGCCAACTACCCCCGGAAATTCAAAACGCCACCTTTTCGGTCATTCCCACTATCCGCAACTGGAGCGAGACCGGTTCCATTCGCTCCGACTTGATAGACAACCTGCTCATTGACGCCGACGCCCGCGAACAGCACCTGCAAGCGATAGTGGACCTGGTGCAGAAAAACGCTTACCAGGGCATTGACCTTGATTATCGCGGCATCAACCCTGATCTAAAACAGGAATACACGGCCTTTCTGGCCCAACTGCGCGCGCAACTGCCTGATAATAAACAACTCTCGGTGCGGGTAGAATTGCCGCACCAGGTTTCGGCCGATACGTGGGATACCGGCGCTTACGATTGGCAGGCCATCGGGCGCATTGCCAACGTGGTCAAAGTGCCCACCTCGCCCGATCCCCGGGCTTATGCGCCGGGCGGCCAGATGGAGGCCATGCTGGATTGGGCGGTGGGCCAGGTGAACCGTTACAAATTGCAACTGCTCTTGCCCACCAGCAGCACCGAACAGGTCAACGGCATTACGCGTAACATTACCTACCAACAGGCCCTTGAGCCGATTGGCGCGGCCTCTATTTTGGGCGATACCAATATCGTCACCCCGGGTCAGGAAGTGAACTTTACCTTAAAAGGCGCCCAGGCTTCCACCGGCATCCAGTTTGATAGCGCCAGTGGAACCTACTGGTTTGCTTACCTTGACGACAACAATACCCAGCACACCGTTTATCTGGAAAACGCGGCCAGTATTGCCCGTAAGCTGCAATTTGTGGCCCAATATAATCTGCGCGGCATTGCCGTGCAAAATCTGCTTGGCGCAAACAACGATGCCCGCATCTGGGAAGTTATCCGTAAATTCCTTGACCTGGTCATTCCGCCGGTGGAAAGCCAATACTCCGTGGTTTGGCGGGTGCAAAACGAAACCGGCGGCGTAATTGCCGAGCAAATTGTGGATTTGAGCGCGCCCAACTATCAGTGGACCGCGCCGGAGGCCGGCGGCTCCTATACGGTAGGCGCGGCCATTTCTTCCGGTCCCAATGCGGCCGCAGCTGTGCCCCGCGGCGAAGTAGCCGTGCTGGTGGCCACGCCCACCCCCATGCCCACCCCTACCCCCGAACCATCGCCCACGCCCACGCCTGAACCGCCCACGCCCACGCCTGCGCCGGTTCAAGAAGCCGCTCCGGTTGAGGCTGTTGAGCAACCCTCTGCGCCGGCCCCGCCGGCCGTGGCCGCTGTGAACGTGCCCTTTGGCTACGGCGTCCAGGCCGACCCGCGCGGCAACACCTCCGGCAATATCGGCCACATCAAGGCCCTGGGCTTCAACTGGGTCAAATTCCAGATGGCCTGGAAAGACGCCGAACCGTCGCCGGGCGGCTACTCCTGGGGTATGTGGGACGACATTATTGGCCAGTACAACGCCAACGGCATCAACGTGATGTTGAGCATCCCCAAAGCGCCGGATTGGGCCAGGCCGCCGGATGACGACAAAAGTGTCGAAGGCCCCCCCGCCGACCCGGCCAAATACGCCGAATTTGTGGCCCGCGCCGCCGACCGGTATCGGGGTAAGGTGGGCGCTATTGAAGTTTGGAATGAGCAAAATCTCTGGTACGAAGCCGGTGGCCAGGGCCGCATCAATCCTGCGGCGTATGTTCAGCTTTTGCAGTTATCTTATCAAGCCATCAAATCGGTCAACCAGGATATGATTGTGATCAGCGGAGCCATGACCCCGGCCGGCAGTGTCGGCGGCCTGGCCATGGATGACATTGATTACCTGAACCAGATGTACGCCAACGGGGTCAAAGGTTTCTTTGACGCTTTGGGTTCTCACCCCAGCGGGTATAACTGCCCGGCCAATGGCGATTGGACCACCGTGGAGGATCCCACTGCCACCAATTTCCGCGGCCCCTTTGAAAACCGGCACCATAGCTGGTGCTTCCGGGGAACCATGGAAGGCTATCGCAACGTGATGGTGGCCAACGGCGATGGCGGCAAGGCCATCTCTCCCACCGAGTTTGGCTGGGCTGTTTCCGGCAACCCCCAACCCGGCTACGAGTACGCCCGCGACAATAGCCTTGAGGAACAGGCCCAGTGGCTTGTGGAAGCCTATCAACTGGCCAAGAGTTGGGGATGGGTTGGCCCGATGTTTCTCTGGAACCTGGACTACGGGGTCACTGCCCCCGGCTCTGAATTGGCCGCCTTTGGCATTATTGGCACCCCCGCTTTTAATGCGCTGGCCAATATGCCCAAATAACAAAATATTAAGATTTTTTAGCCTGGGGGGATAATGTCCCAGGCTTTTATATGAGTGGGATTGAAAATGAATCGACAAAACAATTTGCAACCAAAAAAAGGTAAAAGTTGGTTAATGTTATCCCTGCCCATTATTGTGGGCGGAGGGGTTGCCCTGGTAGTGGCTTGTGCGGCCATATTTGCCATTTACGCCATCTTCTTTTATGAGTCTACCCCGCCAAAAGCCGAAACGCCGCCCACGCCCACCTTTGAAATTGTCCGTTTTCAGGAGGGGGACCAACCTGCTGCGGCAGCGCCTGCGCCTACCACAGAGCCGGCTGTCGCCGACCCCAACCAACCTGCCGCCTCTGACCAACCTGCCCCCACCGACCCACCCGCCGCTCAACCTACCCCCATTCCGGTTGAACCCGTGCTCAACACCGCGCCCGTCACCATGACCTCGCCCGATTACGGCATGCAGGTGTTTCTGTTCTGGCAAGAAGAAATTGCCGACCGGGATTTGCAACTGGTCAAAGATGCCGGTTTCCGCTGGGTTAAGCAGGAATTTGCCTGGCGAGAAATTGAAGGCGCCGGTAAGGGCGCTTTTGATTGGAGTCGCACCGACCGGGTAATGGACCAAATTGACGCGCACGGCCTCAAGGTGATTGTGCGCCTGGGCGTGCAGCCGGAATGGGCCGGCGGCGGTTTTCCTGAAGTTGGCCCGCCTAACAACGTGCAAGATTTTGCCGATTTTGCCGCGGCCGTAGCTACCCGTTACCAGGGCCGTATTGACGCTTACCAGATTTGGAACGAGCCTAACCTGGCCCGCGAGTGGGGCAATCGCCCGCCCAATGCCGCCGAATATACCCAAATGCTCAAAATGGCCGCCGAGGCCATCAAGGCCATTGACCCCTATCCCATTATCATCAGCGCCGGCATGGCCCCCACCACTCGCAACGACGACGTGGCCCGGCCCGATACTTACTACATTCAAGAAATGTACGATGCTGGCGCCCAACCTTATTTTGACGCCCTGGGCGTGCATGGCGCCGGTTACGCTTCGCCCCCGGAAACCGACCCCGCCGAGGTGGCCAGCACGCCCGGCCTGGCTAACCCCGGCGACTTCAAGCCGGAAAACGCCGTGCCCGAAGAATTGCGCCGGGTTTATTGCTTCCGCCACGTGGAAGACGTGCGGGAAGTGATGGTTCGCAATGGCGATGAGGCCAAACAAGTGGTGCTGCTTGAGTTTGGCTGGACCATTGACCCTCGCCCAGACTCGCCCTATAACTGGCACGCGGTTACGCCGGAGCAGCAAGACAAATACTTTCAGCGGGCCTACGCCTACGCCAAAGAAAATTGGCAGCCCTGGATTGGCGTGATGAGCCTGATCTACATTGCCAATCCCCAGTGGACCATGCAAGACGAGCAAACCTATTGGAGCATTGTTTACCCCACCTACCCGGAGTTCACGCCTGCCCCGGCCTATTTTGGGTTAAAGACAATGCCCAAGGATTAAATATGATAGGTCATGTTTTTAACGTAATCCGTCTGTCCGGCAAGGCACATTACGCTATAAGCATGACCTGTAAAATCCTATGCTAACGTGAAACAAATTCTCAGCAGGCTTAGCCGCTCGTTAGATTTTTCCCTACTCCTGGTTTGGCTCCTGGCCTTACCGGCCGCCACGCCCCTGATCCAACCCCATACCATCACCGATAGCGCCGACGGGTTACTGCACCTGTATCGCGTGGTCGCCCTGGAACATATAGTTGGCCAGGGCATCCTGTTTGCCCGCTGGCTGCCCGACCTGGCCTATGGCTACGGCTTTCCGCTGTTTGTTTTTTACGCCCCGCTCTCCTACTATCTTACCCTGCTGTTGAGCTGGCCCGGTCTGGGCGTGGTTAATGCCCTCAACGCTTCTTTTATCCTGGCCCTGCTGGTATCCGGCACAGGGGTTTATCTTTTTACCAAAGACTATTTTGGGGCCAAAGCCGGGCTGCTGGCCGGCGTGGCTTACGTGTATGCGCCTATGCAACTGCTCAATACCTTGTCCAGGGGCAGTCTGCCGGCGGCCTGGGCGCTGGCTATGTTTCCCTTCGTGTTTTGGCTGTTTGGCCGTTTGCTCAGGCAGCGTGCCCGCCGGCCCTGGCCTGTATCGCGCCTGTTGCCGTTCAGCGCCTTAACCCTGGGCCTGGCCCTGCTGATGCACAACGTTTCCAGCCTGCTTTTTGCCCCATTTTTATTGCTTTACCTGGGTGTCGAATTGTTGAGCCAATTCAGCCGGGCGCAGCAGCGGCCCATCTTTCTCCGGCAAACGACCTGGCCCGTGATCCTGGCCGGAGGGTTGGGCCTGGCCCTGGCTGCCTTTTTCCTGCTCCCGGCCATGGCCGAAAAAGAATTTGCCCAGGTAGAGCGGGTCATCATCAGCCCTGATTTTGACTTCCGCTTCAACTTCATCACTCTCAAAGACCTGTTTGCGCTGCCTCAACCGGCCAACACCGGCCTGCTCAACCCGCATTACCCCTTGGCCCTGGGTTTGGCCCAGGTGGGGTTAGCCGTCGTGGGCCTGTTGGGTATACGTCGTTTGCGGCTGCCGGGCCAAAGGACCGTGGTAGGTTGGGCGATGGTAGGGCTGGTTGGGGCCATTTTTATGATGCTGCCTCTTTCTATAGGAATATGGGAGCGGCTGCCCCTGCTGGCTTTTGTCCAACATCCGCACCGTTTGTTGGGACCGGCGGCGTTTTTGCTGGCTATTTTGGCCGGACTATCGGTGGTGGCCCTGCCAGAACGATTCCGGCTTGGGTTCACCCTGGCCGGCGTCATCTTGATTTTTTTGACCGCCCTCCCGCTGCTATATCCGCGCTACCGCGACCCCTTCCCCACCGAACCAACGTTACTGGAGATGATAGCTTATGAACACGCCAGCGGCGCCATCGGCACCACCTCTTTTGGCGAATACCTGCCTGTTTGGGTCAAACAAACACCCCACGAGTCTCCGCTGGAACCAATGTACCGGGCCGGAACAACCATTGAGCGACTGGACCCGGCCTATCTGCCCCGGCAGACCCAAATTGAGATCGCCAATTACGGCTTTAATCAAGCAGAGCTGGTTATTGATTTGCCGGAGCCATACCAGGTCGTTTTTCACACTTTTTACTTCCCCGGCTGGGAGGCGCTGGTTGACGGCCAGCCCGGTTTTATTGCTCCGGTCAGCGAACGCGGGCTGGTAGGCGTGATGATGCCCGCGGGGCGGCATCACCTGCAACTTCTTTTCCGGGAAACGCCGCTCCGGCGGGTTGCTAATGCCGTGTCAATTGCCTCGTTGTTCGTTATGATCGGGTTGTTCATTACCGGCCTAAAATACTCAAATTTTGACGCCCAAACCCGGCCAGAAAATCGCCAGGGTAGAGAATTTGCGATGCTGGCCGGCCTGGCCCTGGTTTTGATCGCCGGCAAAATTATTTATTTTGACCGGTTTGATAATCCGCTCAAACATTCGTTTGACGGCGTTTATGTGGCCGGGGCGGATGTACCCAAACTGATCAACTTTGGCGGGCAGGTCAACCTGCTTGGCTATGACCTGGATTGCCAAACCGCCACCTCCGGCGAAAACTTCCATCTAACCGCATACTGGCAGGCTCGCCACCCCTTGACCACCAACTATAGTAGCCTGGCCCAACTGGTTGATGCGGAGCGCCACCTGTACGCCGCGCAGGATAACCTGCATCCGGGCAAATTACTGGCCACCCGCTGGCAGCCGTGGGGATTTGTGCAAGACCCGCATACTGTGCCTATCCCTCCCGGCACGCCTCCCGGCGACTATTTTCTGGTGATCGGCCTGTACGACCCCGCCACCTGGGCGCGTCTCCCCGTACAAGAAGGCGGCGCTTTGGCCTGGGCCGACGTGATGGCCATTCCGGTGACGGTGGAAAAATCGAGCGGCCCGCCCGCCCTGGCTGAATTGGGCCTGACCTGGCCCAACCAAACTCAGGCTTTTGGGGAAGCCGGCGCTCCGGCGGACGAAACTTCAAGAAACCTGCCGCTCCGCCTGCTCGGCGCCACCCCGGAACGAGACTTCATCTTACGTAACGACTTTCTCCGCCTGGCGCTTTTCTGGGAAGCCACCTCCGCCCCTGAAGTTGACTACCGGATCGGCGTGCGCCTGCTGGCTCCCGACGGCCAAATTGCGCTGGCGGAAATCGTCCAACCTTCCCACAATCGTTACCCCACCACCCGTTGGGCCGCCGGCGAGCGCGTGCGGGATAATCACGCGCTCTGGATTCCGCCGGACTTGCCCGCCGGGACGTATCGCCTGCAAACCCAAATTTTGGATGAAACCGGCCAGGCCGTGAGTGAGTGGCTTGAGTTGGGCCGGTTAAATATGGCTGATTGAAAATGATAAAATCACAACCCATCCTCCTGATTGTTCTCCTGCTGTTGGTAGCGTGCTCTTCTCCCACCCCATCCCCGCCAAACCCCATCCCCCCGCCTACTGGCACGCCCCTTCCTGTTGTCCTGGTGGGCCGGCCGCTCAAAGGGAGCGGCCCGGCCATTTACCGTTTGATGGAAGATAACCGGCTGCGCCACATTGATGATTGGCCCACCTACCTGGCCCTGGGCTACCAACCCGGCGATGTGGTTGAAGTTTCTGATGAAACATTGGCCGGTTATTCGTTTGACCTGCCCTTGACCCGCTGGCTCACCGGCCACACCGACCCCACCATTTATTTGCTCAAAGAAGGGCAGCGGTATCGCGTGCCGGACGTTGAAACAATGGAGGCGTTGGGGGGCAATTTATTGGCCGTGTCGCCGGTGGCGGATGATTTTCTGGGCCACTTTGCCCTGGCTCCTGACCCGCTGCCCGTCCTTAGCTTATCAGATTACGATAGAGCGCATCCCCGGGCCACGGCCGTTTTGTGGGCCAACGGCTTTCTCTGGACGGCCAATGAAACCGGCCTGCTGACCCGGTGGGACGTGGCCCAAATGCAATATCAACAATACCGGCTGCCCAACGAGCCAACCATCACCGCCCTGGCCGACGATGGGCCAACCCTCTATCTGGGCACCGCCACCGGCCAGGTGTGGCAACTGGTCGCCGCTGAGGGGCAAACCCGGTTGGGGCAGAGCCAATCCGGTTGGGTGCCGGCTTTGGCCGTTGGCCCAAACACCATCTGGTATGCCGACGCCAACCATTTTGACCCCTCCGGCCAGCGCTATCACCTTGGCCGGGGCCTGATCCGGTTGGAACGCGATCAAAAAGAAACGGTTTACAATTTGCTGGATCATAACGCCGCGCACGATCCCTTAAAAAATATCACAGCGCTGGCCTTTGATGCCCCGGCCAAAACCTTGTGGGCCGGCACCCGTTTTGCCGGGCTGCTGCGCTACCACCTGGAAACGGATAGCTGGCAGGTGTACCATACCTTGAACAGCCAACTCCCGGACAACGAGATCGCCGACCTCAAACTTGGCCCGGATGGCTCTCTCTGGCTGGCTACCCGCTCCGGCGTAACCCGTTACCAAAATGAGACCTGGGCAAACTATCCCCTGGCCGAAGGTTTGACGGACCAAGGCGCGCGTTTCCTGGCGATTGCCAAAGACAACACCGTTTGGGTGGCCGGTGATCACTATCTGGCCTGGCGCTGGCCGGAACAGACCTGGCAGGTGTATACCGCCCTCGACCACCCCCTGCTGGCCGAACAATTTGATTTTGTGGCGCTGGCAGAGGAGGAGCGCCCCTGGTTCATTGGTCGCAAGTTGAAAATCCACTTTGACGGGCAGGTCTGGACGGCCTACGACGTTGACGTGCGCCGCTTTGCCGAATTTACGCCGGGCCAACCCCTGCCGGGCATCACCCCGCCCCCGCTGAATTTTCCCGATCCCCGCCAGGATTATATTGGCTGGTTGAAAACATGGCCCCGGCCGGAAGCCGACAATGGCCGCGGTATTCATTTTTTGCAAACCCACTGGTTTGACGAAATTGAGATGCAGAAACACGTCAATCGTATGCAAAAACTGGGGATGCGCTGGACGCTGGTGACTTATGCCAATCGTTACCAATTGATGCGCTCGGCTCCTATTTTCCGGGAGGCCGGCCTGATGGTGGTCTGGCGGCCCTTTGTGCGGCCTTATGAAAGTTATGAGCACTGGGCCGGCGATGTTGAATATTTGCGCTCGCAAGGCCTGGCCCCCTATATTCAACTTTATAATGAACCCAGCTTGGCCCAGGAATGGGACGAAGCGCATCCCCTTGATCAAGAGCTGTACTTGAGCCATCTATTGCCGGCCATTCGCCAGGTTTATGATGCCGGGGGGTATGTGGGGCTGCAATTTCTCAACCCGGACTGGCTGCGGGCCACGCTGCAACAGATGAAGGCCCGGCAAATGACGGATGTATTTGACCGCCTCTTTTTTGTGCCGCATCCTTACGGCTTGAATCATCCGCCGGATTATGACGAGGATATAAACGGCGTATTAGGTTTTAGAGAATTTGCCCAAATTTTTGAAGAAGAAATCGGCTTTACGCCGGTGATGATTGCCGGAGAAGGCGGTTGGCGGCCCGGTGAAGCCCAAGATGATCGTTTTCCCGTGATTGACGATAAAGTGCACCGCGATTATCACCTGGCCGTTTTTGATTGGTTCCGTACCGGCCGGCTTTCTAACGGCGCCCCCCTGCCAGATTATTTTTTTGCCTTTTGTCCCTGGCTCATTGCCGACCCGCACGATCCGGCAGCCTGGTTTGACAGCGCCTCCGGCGATAGAACCTTAACCATCGAAGCGATTGAGGCGATGCCTGGCTTTGAGCGAAAATTCTCGTGGGATGGAAAAAACTGACCGGTGTGTTCAGCCTGCCTAAAATTCTGGACACATCCTAATCAATTGAAATCTTTACTACTCGCCATAACAGTGTTATAATTACTCAAACTCCTCTAAATTCTAACCCATTGCCGAGGTTACTCTTGAGTCAAGTTCAACGGCTTTACCGCTTGCAGTCCCTTGATAGCGAATTAGATAAAACAAAGCAGCAATTGACCGATATTGCCGCCAGGCTGGGCGAAAGTCAAACCTTAAAGGATGCTCAGAAAGCGGTTGAGACGGCGGATAAGAACCTGCATAACGTTCAGACCAAAATGCGGGATTTGGAGTTAGAAGTAAAAAGTTTGGGTGATAAAATTGCGCAACAAGAAAAAATGCTCTATGGCGGCAAAGCGTTCAGCGCCAAAGAGGCCGCCAACCTTCAAGACGAAGTGGCCTCGCTGAAACGCCGTTATGCTAACCGGGAAGAGGTTTTGTTAGAGGCCATGGTTGAGGCCGAAGAAGCCGGAGAACGATTGGCCCAGGCCCAGGCCGAGTTATCTCACGTGCAAACCAGTTGGGCCGCCGACCAGGCCGATTTGCTCAAAAAACAAAGCCAGTTAGAAGCAAAAGTAACAGAGCTGGTGGAACAACGTTTGGGCCTGGCTGGCGGAATTGAGGCGGATGACTTGGACGAATATGAAGCGTTACGCCCCTCAAAAGCCGGCGTGGCCGTGGCTGCGGTCAAAGAAGGAGTGTGTCAAGGATGTGGCATAGCTCCCTCCCATAGTAAAATGCAGCGGGCCAGGGCCGGCAACGAGTTAATCTATTGCGGCGGCTGTGGCCGCATCCTATACGTACCATAAGGAGCAGACCATGGCGTTTCGGAATATTCAAGTAGATGTGGATGATGCGGTTTTTCAGGCGGCCTTGAATCGAGCCACCAGTGAAGGCACCTCCATTGGCCAGGTGATTGCCAAACATCTCAAACAGTATGCCGATGGGGCCACCTCTGGCACGCCCACCACCTATACCGTTAAGAGCGGCGATACGTTGGGCAAGATTGCTCTTAAAATGTATGGCGACGCCCACAAATATCCCCTTATCCAACGGGCCAACAACATTGCCAATCCCAGCCGGATTTGGGTGGGCCAGGTGTTGATTATTCCGCCGGTGGCCGGCGCAACCCCGGCTGCATCCACCACCTCTACAGCCTCCCCCTCGCCCGCCACGCCTGTGGTCAGTGCGCCGCCGAGGCCGGTAATCACGCCCGGTCCAACCCCTGCCGCGCCTGCCCCAGTAACGCCTACTCTCCCCACCGGCATCGCGCCGCCAAAGCCATCTATCCAGTGGGTTGGCTCGCCCAACTTTAACCGGCGGTCCAACCCCCAAGATATTACCGCTCTTACCATTCATGCTACGGCAAACAGCACCCTGCAAGGCGTGATTGATTGGTTCAACAATCCCAACGCCAAAGTGAGCGCCCATTACACCATTGGCAAAGACGGCCAAATTGTCCAGCACGTGCGAGATACCGACCGCGCCTGGCACGCCGGTAAAAGCGAGTGGAAAGGCCGGGCCTCTTGCAACGACTACTGCCTGGGCATTGAGTTGGTCAATCTGAATGATGGGTTAGACCCCTACCCGGAAGCCCAACACAACGCTAACGTGGCTTTATGCGCTTACCTGTGCCATCAGTATAATATCAGTATTGACGACATTATGGGGCATCTTGACATTGCCCTGCCCCCGGGCCGAAAATCCGACCCGCGTAACTACGACCTGGACCGGCTGCGACGTGAAGTGGCCGGGGTTCTGGGCCGGTGAGGTAAACCCAAAAATGAAGGCCGCGCCGTATTTGTGCTATCCCCTTTTACCTGGCTGTCCTTCGCCCTTGGCTTTGGGCTGCTGGACTTAACCTCTTAGTTTTTCCCCAAACGCAATCTTGCCGTCGCTCAACGTATTTTGAGCGACATTGTCCCTTTATTTTTTAAAATGAATGGCGCTTGGTTGAACGCGCTTGTGGTTTTTGCTATTTTTTCTCTTTGGTAATCTCCATCCAGAGCGCACCCCAAGGGCCAAAGGTAACTATTCAGGTCATGTCTGAGGGTTCCATAAGGCCGAGACCTTATTCAATCAGAAAAGAAACTATTGGGGGGACACCCCCCAAGCCCCCCGGCCTACCGGCAGTTTCTTAATAGCGAGGAACGAGCGAAGAATCTCTATGCAGTCTACCAAAAACTAAGCAAAGCAGCGCCGCATGGAGATTCTTCGGCCTATGGCCTCAGAGCCTGTCTGAAAAGCCTAACATGTCATTTCGAGCGTAGCGAGAAATCTCTACGGCGTGAAGTTTTCCGGCGAGATTCCAGGGATTTCTCGGCCTAACGGCCTTGAAATGACATTTAAGAGACAGGCTCTTAGAATGACATGGCAAGGTGAATAATCGTCTTTTATCAAATAACATGGAGTAGATAAAATGTTAGCAAATCAAATTACCAAAAATAAAGTCAGCCCAGAACGCATAATCACCGACCTGCCCGGCCCCAAAGCGCAAGCTTTGCTGGCTCGAGACGCCAAGGTGGTTTCGCCCTCCTACCCCCGCGACTATCCTTTTGTGATGGACCACGGCCGCGGCGCGGAAGCGTGGGACGTGGACGGGAATCGTTTTATTGATTTTGCCGCCGGCATTGCCGTGGCCTCCACCGGCCACGCCCATCCCCAGGTGGTGCAGGCCATCAAAAACGCCGCCGATAAATTTGTGCACATTTCGTCGGATTATTATCACGAGCTACAGGTTAAACTGGGCGAAAAAATGAACGACATCGCCCCCATGGCCGAGCCGGCTATGTCGTTTTTCACCAACTCCGGCACCGAGAGCGTGGAAGGGGCCATCAAATTGGCCCGCCTGGTCACCGGGCGGCAGCGGTTCATTGGTTTTTTGGGGGGGTTTCACGGCCGCACCATGGGCTCGCTGGCTTTTACGGCCAGCAAATACACCCAGCAGGACGGCTTTTTCCCCACCATGCCGGGCGTGACCCACGTACCCTACCCCAACAACTATCGGCCCATTTTAGCCGGCAACGACCAGGGCGAAGCGGTGCTGAATTATATTGAAAACGTGTTGTTCCAAAGTAATGTGCCGCCGGCCGAAGTAGCCGGAATTCTGATTGAACCCATTTTGGGCGAGGGCGGCTACATTGTGCCCCCGGATTCATTTTTGCCCGGCCTGCGCGACCTGTGCGACCGTTACGAGATTTTACTGATTGCCGACGAAGTGCAGAGCGGCATTGGTCGCACCGGCCAAATGTTTGCCATAGAGCATTGGGGCGTGCAGCCGGATATTATCACCACGGCCAAAGGGATTGCCTCGGGCATGCCCATTGGCACGGTTACGGCGCGGAAGTCGTTGATGGAGCAGTGGCCGCGCGGCGCGCACGGCAATACTTACGGCGGCAATCCCCTTTGCTGCGCCGCCGCCCTGGCCACCATTGACCTGGTGGAAAACGAGTATAAAGATAACGCCGCCAGAGTGGGTCAATATTTGTTAAATAAGATGAAAGACCTGGCCGGCCGCTATCCCATGATTGGCGATGTGCGCGGCAAGGGTTTGATGATTGGCATGGAATTTGTCACAGACCCGGCCGGCAAAAAACCGGCGGCCAAGTTTGTGGCCAACCTGATCCACGAGGCGTTCTACAACGGCCTACTGCTGCTGCCTTGCGGCGTCAGCACCATCCGGTTTATGCCTCCCCTGATGTTAAGCCAGGATTTGGCCGACGAGGGCGTGGAAATTATGGAAGAGTCCCTTAAGGCTGTTTCCGGGCGACACAAATAAAAGATAGGCCGTTTGAAAAATCCCCCAACTTTGTTATAATCTGGCCCTGGGGTTTGTTCCAAATTAGGGTAGGGACAGGACATTGTCCTGTCCCTACGGCTAAAATTTTTGAAACGCGCCCCACTCTATGAACCGTCCCACAATTCTAACGTAAATCAAACAAATTTGAGATAAACTGGAAGGGCGTAATTTCAGTTGGAGGTATAAAAATGGCCAAGAAAAAAAGCAACAAACAAACTCAAACGGCTCCGGCCCCCATTGAATTTCAGGCCGAAATTCAAAAGGTGCTGGACATTCTTATTCATTCCCTCTATACCAACCGCGAAATCTTCTTGCGCGAGTTGCTTTCTAACGCGCTCGATGCGCTGCACCGTATTCAGTTTGAAATGCTCACCAATCGTGACGTACTGGATGAAGGCGCAGAACTGGCCGTTTATCTGGAAACGGACGAGAAGAATCGCACCCTAACCATCCGCGATACGGGCATTGGTATGACCCAGGAAGAAATGGTGGAAAACCTGGGCACAATTGCTCATTCCGGGGCGCAGCAGTTTTTGCAGGCTATGGAAAAAGCCGGCCAAAAAGGCCAGCCCCTTACCACCGACATTATCGGCCAGTTTGGGGTGGGCTTTTATTCCGTGTTTATGGTGGCCGACGAAGTGACCGTCACCTCTCGCTCATACCGGCCCGAGGCCGAGGCCGCCGTGTGGCAATCAAGCGGCCAGGGCACCTATACCGTTGGCCCGGCGGAAAAGGCCGCCCGGGGCACCACCATTGTGATCAAACTCAAAGAAGACGCCAAAGAGTTTGCCCAGGTCTATCGCGTCCGGCAGATCGTCAAAACCCACTCTGATTTTGGGGCCTTCCCCATTTACGTTAAAGAGCAAAAACCGCCCGCCGAGGGTGAAGCCGAAGGCAAAACCGAATTTGTCCAGGCCAACCAACAAACGGCCCTCTGGCGACAATCGCCCCGCGAAGTGGATGAAGAAAAGTACAAATCCTTTTATCACCAACTCACCCTTGATTTTGGCGACCCGCTGCTGCGGCTGCACACTTCGGCGGACGCGCCGGTGCAGTTTTACGCCTTGCTCTTTGTGCCGTCCAAAAGAGATTACCGGATTTTTGGCGTCAAAGAGGATTATGGCCTTAAGCTTTATTCTCGAAAGATTCTCATTCAGGAAAACTTCAAAGAACTGCTGCCCAAATACCTGCGTTTTGTTGAAGGCGTGGTAGATTCGGAAGACCTACCCCTGAACGTGTCCCGCGAAACCATCCAGTCCACGCCCTTGCTGGAAAAAATCAAGAGCGTGCTGGTGCGCCGCATTGCCGGCGAGTTGGCCACGCTGGCCGAGGAAAAACCGGACACGTACCGTACCTTTTGGCAGGAGTTCGGCGGTTTCATTAAAGAAGGCATTGCCACCGAGCCGGATAGCCACGGCAAATTTGTGGACCTGCTCCGTTTCCAATCCAGCCGGGGCCAAAGCAAAGACGAGTTGATCTCTTTGGCTCAATATGCTGAGCGCATGCAGAAAGATCAGAGCGAAATCTATTATATTTTGGGCGACGATTACGACGTGATCTCGCGCAGCCCGCACCTGGAGTACTTCAAAAAACACAATCTGGAGGTGTTGTATCTGACCGATCCCATGGACAGCTTTATGCTGGTTGGCTTGCGGGAGTATAACGGCAAACCGCTCAAGAATGTAGACGATGCCGGATTGGATTTGCCGGAAGAGGAAAAAACCGGCGAAGAAAAGAAGGAAGACGCCATCCCGCCTGACCAGTTTGAGGCGCTGGTAAGCCGGTTTAAGGAGGTGTTGGGCGACCGCGTGGAGGACGTGCAGGAGAGCAAAATTTTAACCGACAGTCCCTGTCGGCTGGTCAATCCGGCCGGGGCAATGAATACCGGCATGCAGCGGGTGCAGCGTTTGTTGGACAAGGATTATCAAATTCCCAAGAAGATTTTGGAGATCAACCGCAAGAGCGGGTTGATCCAGAACATCTCCGCCCGCCTGGCAGCCAACGCCGAAGACGAGCTGCTAAATCCCTTGATCGAGCAGTTGTTTGAAAGCGCCCTGGTGGTAGAAGGCATTCACCCCAACCCGGCTGAGATGGTTCCCCGCATTCAGCAATTGATGGAAGCGGCAGCAAGGGTAAAGTGAGCCGCAAAAATAGAGAAGCGGCAAAAGTGTTTTCTCGTTCTCAAATTTATAGCGAGATTAGTTTGAAACCGGTACTTTCAGTAAAAACGGTGGATATGTCATTCGACGCCGCTACGCTTACAGGAGAAATCTCCTCGAAACCGTACCTTTAAAAGGAGATTTCTCGGCCTACGGCCTCGAAATGACATTCAGCTTGTCGCTTACAAAAGTATCGATTTCATTCTGTTTTTAGTAGGGAACGAGAAATACGTCAAATTCTGCCATACCCCGCGCGGGAGGGATGCGCTTCCTGTTTGCCGTCAACATAATAGGCCACCCACTCGGCCAGCCTCAAGCCCAGGCGTTGGCAAATATCCTTTTCGCTGGGGTCTTTGGGCCGGCCCGGCAGGGCCGCGCCGTAGTGCAACGTGCGGAGCGGAGCCACATAATCGGTGACGCCAAAAACAAGGAAACCATAATTCATCAAAATGGTCAGCAGGGCCAGGCAGGCCAGTTCCGGCCCGCCGCCCAGCCCACCGGCTGAAGAAAAGGCGCAGCCAAATTTGCCATCCACTTTTTGCCAGGCGGGTTTTACCAACCCATCCCACCACTTTTTCATTTCCCAGGGCACAGAACCCAGATGCGTCGGCGCGCCCACGGCAATGCCGTCACACCAAAATAAATCATCTACCGTTGCTTCAGTTACGCTTTTTAAGCTAACGTCTATCCCTGCCACCATGGCCGCTCCTTCTGCCACCAATTGAGCCATGGCTTTGGTGCGCCCTGTTTCCGAATAGTACAACACTAACACTTTGCCCATTGATTCCTCCAAGATAATAGGTTTCGCCACATTGATCCGGTATGTTCGCTGGCTATTATTCTTTCACCAATCCGCCGTGGTAAACCAGTTCGTAAACCCGGGTATTCTGGCGCATAATCCATTCTTTTCCGGTAAACGACGTCATCTCGCCCTCGTTGGTGTCAAAATAGGTGTCGTTTTTTGCGGTAGAATATTCAAAACCGCCCAAAAAACGGCCTTCCTGGTATAAGGCCGACAGGCTTTGTTTGATAATCTGTCCCGCTTCATCAGCCCGGATCAGGTCCGATTCCAGGATGCGGCCATAATAGTTCATCACCCACACCGGCCGGCCCCTAAAGTAAACCACTTCCTGGCCCAAAAAATCCGTGCCGCCAAAGTAGCTGTCCAGATAGGCAAAGTTACCCTCGTGAAATTGAAGATCGTGGGCGCCGGGCCGGTACGCGAGGCTTTTGGCCCCCCCGCCTACGTAAGTGGCTGCTTTGGCCCGGACGATGAATAAGTTGAGTTGTTCCAGAGAAAAGTTTTTCATTGTTTACGCTCCATATAGTGATGCTACTACTCAAATTGAGCATAGTATTGTTCCACCGCTGCAAAATCAACCGTCGAGTCGGGCTGCTTGTTAAGGTTTTCATAATGTTTCCGCCGCGCCCGCATGTCGGCCAGCAGGATGGCCCGGGCGTGGATCGCCACTTCCCCGGCCACTTCAAGCGGCACCACCACAATGCCGTCGTCGTCGCAGCC
>JAFGDY010000260.1 GCA_016931895.1 Anaerolineae bacterium | reverse complement strand
CGTGCAGGAGTCTAATCCACTCACGCCGGAACCGTCGAACCTAATCGAGTCGCTCAGCCATAGGCTGAGGTTTTATAGGATAATAATGGGCAAAAAAACGTCGCCGCCGGGGTTTGCGCCGGATACATAGGTATTGGTCACGTTAACCTGGGCTGTTTGTCCCGCGGTTACGGTGGCCGAAGAGCCGGATAGGCCAACGATCCAGGAAACGCCGGGGTCGGTTTCGGTCACGGTGTAGGAGCCGGTCATAAGGTTGGTCCAGGTTAAAACACCGCCGTCATAGTCGGTTGTTTGACAATTTTCGCCGGGATACGAGAGGCCGGAGACACAAATAGCAAATTCCTGGGCCGGGTCGGGCGTAGCGCCTTGCCAGTCAACGGTTTTGGTTACTTGCAGAGTTCCGCCAACATTGCTCAACGTGAAACTGGCCGGGATCACCGCTTCGGGGCCAATATTGGCCGTTACGGTGTAGGCGCCGGGGATGGCGTTGGCCTGAACCGTCGCCGTCACAATGCCCTGATCATCGGTTAAGCCGACAAGGCCATTGGGAAAGACGGCGCTGGCGCTGCTGTCCGGAGCAGCAAACGTTATCCGCACGTTGGGCACGGGATTGTCGCTGCCATCAAGCACCGTCACCTGCAAGGGCAGGGTAAAATCTGTGCCCACATTGGCGCTTTGCCCCGAACCGCCGCTGGCTTTCAGATTCAGCGAAGGAATATCCACCCGGGTCAGAATAACCTGCGTGGGCGATTGGATGGGCATATAGTTAATCAAAAGCTGTTGGCTGTTTGCCAGAAAAACAGCGCCCTGGGGCAAATTTTTGAAATTGCCATAAACAAGCTCACTGCCGCCGGCGCGGCTGATAATGGTAAAGGTTGCGCCAACGGTAGCGGCGAAATCAAGGTCAACATCCAGGGTGGCCTCGTTGAGTTGGACACAACTACAACCATTGGCTGACTGAAGATTGTTATAAGTCAGTTGGTCATAAACGGCGCTGCTGCTGAGATCAATATCAAGCGTTAAATCAGGATGAAGGGATATTTGGTCTTTGACCGTTAGGGTTCCCGTGCCAGTTGTAACATTCCCGGCGGCCACATCCAGGGTATCCCCCGGGGCCAGGCGGCTGTTATAACCATTATTGTAAAGGAGAAGCCGTCCAACCGTGCCGGTGCCATAGAGGTTGAGGGGGCCGGTGGAGCTACCTTCATTACGAATATAATCGCCGGGATTGCGCGGGTCGCTTAAATTCAAGTTTAGCGTGCCGGAGCCGGTTTTACGAAAACTGCGCGACCCGGCCGGATCAGAAAGTTTGGCAAAACTGGTTGTATTATTGACAATAATTATCCGATTGCCCGGCAGTTGGATGCCGGTATTTGTAAAGCCAAGCGAATCGCCATCAAAAATCATGTTACTAACCAAATTGAGGTTATTGGCAATAACCCGCGCGCCCACCGCACGGATCGTGGAACCCGCACTTGGCCGCAACGTGCCGGTACCAAGGGCGGTATCGCTGCCAATGGCCAGCACGCTCGCATTAACATAGGTGTCGCCGCCGTAGGTATTATTTCCGCTTAACAGCAGGGGGCCGGTTCCGTTCTTGTACAAAGCGCGGTTGGTGGCGTCCTGGCCAATGTCGCCGGAGATGGTTAAGGTTTGGGCTGAGTTTTGGGTGATGTTGAGGTTACGATTCAAGATAACGGGCGCGGAAACGGCGTGGTCGCCATTTCCATTGGTGGTATTAACCGTTAACAGCCCGGTACCGCCATTGGCAAAGGTCAGGCTGCCGCCGCCGGCGTTGGCCAGGGTGTAGCCGTACAGGCTATCAAAAATCATTTCACTAACGGCTATATTTTCGGTAATGGCCACGGTGCGAGGCGCGCTGATAACATTGCCAAAAGTGGCCGTATCTGTGATCCCGTTTGGGTATGACCCGCCCCCCCAATTGACCGGATCGCTCCAATTGCCATCACTATCCACACTCCAAACGCCCGAGGCGGCCAGCGCCAATGGTATGCTTACCAGCGTAATCAACATTGCCCCTAACCCGACCGCGGTTAAAAATTTTGGCGCAAAACGGATTGAGGCCCGGCCTTTCCGGCCTGAGTGTAAACTGCATTGAATTACTGTACTGATTTTCACTCTACATTCTCCTGACTTTACACCACCTCCTTTTCACTAAATTTTAGCATAAAAGAAGCCCCATAAACCATACAGTATATTAAGATTATTCATAAAATAGTAGGAAAAAACTACCATCTTCCTTACAAAATATTACGATTATAGAGATACGTTTAAGAAAACGCTTGACAAATATTGCCATTGATGGTATAGTGTAAGAAATACACTAAGCGATTCAGCCGTTCAGTCTTTTTCCAGAACGGCCAATTTTTTCAAATCCATTAGTGTAATAATTACACTATATAAACGGAGGCAAACAATGAAATGGAATCAACCCACCCCGGCCGATCAACAACATTATCCCCCCCGGCAAGTTTTTGCGGCCGGGCTGCGCCAGCACCATATTGCCAATACCGCCTACCCCATCAACCATAATTGGACCATGAAGGATTACCGCGTCCGCCGCGCCGATTACGAAACCATCACTGCCCTGGCCTGGCAAAACATTGACAAGCTAGGACTATACATCCACATTCCTTTCTGCCAGGCCCGCTGCAACTTCTGCGAGTATACCGTCATTGACCCCGCCGATAACGAAAAAGCGGAGGATGAGTATTTTGACCTGCTTATGCAGGAGTTTGGACAATATAGTAATTTGCTATCTACGCGAAACAAGACACTGGCCGGTTTTGATATCGGCGGGGGCACGCCGGCTTTTGCCAAAACAGAGAATATCGCCCGCGTAGTGGCAGCGGCTAAAACCCACTTCCAATGGCAGCCGGGCATGCAAATCAGCATCGAGACCACGCCGCCCATTGCCGCCCAACAGCCGGAAAAAATCGCCGCGTTTTACCGGATGGGCATCGAGCGCATCAGCATGGGCGTGCAAATCACCCAATTGAGCCTGGCCAAACGGCTGGGGCGATTATATAAAGGTTTTGCGGGATTGCAGCAGGCCGTAGCCAATATTCGCGCCGCCGGTTTTAAAAAGTTCAATATTGACTTGATGTACGGCTTTGCCGGGCAAACCGTAACCGACTGGCGCGACAGCCTGGAGAAAAGCCTGGAACTGGACCCAGAATACATTACCCTCTACCAGATGCGCTACAAAGGCACGCGCCTGCAAAACCAGGCCGGGCAAGTGTCAAAAGAAATAGTGGCCCAAATGTATCATGCCGCCTGGCAACTGCTGAACCGGAGCGGCTACCCCGCCCCGCCCGGCAAAAACACCTTCAGCCGCCTGCCGCACGATCTTGGCACCAGCGATTATCTCACCGAGCGCGTCATCAAGGGGACGCCTTACCTGGGCCTGGGCCTGGGAGCGCAATCGTTATCCCACCAAACCCTGGCCTACAACCGGGGAGCCGCCTCCAAACAAATCAAACCCTACCGCCAGGCCCTGGCGGCGGGCCAACTGCCCCTCCAAGACCTGTATCACCTGCCCCGCGCGACCGGTATGGCCAAAATGATTTCGGTTTCTTTTTATTTTGGGGAGATCAACCGCAAATATTTCCGGCAGAAGTTTGGGCTTACGCTGGAAGAACAATTCCCGGCGGAAGTGGAGTTTGTTCTGACTGAAGGCTTGATGGAATATCGCGGCGATTGCCTGAGCCTGACGCCCAAGGGGGTCAAGGTTTACAACGGCGTCATCGCCCTGTTCTACGCCCCGGCGGTGAAGCTTCACCTGCTGCAACGCCCGGTTGACGCGCCGGTTCAACATTCTTCACTCGCCTCGCCAACATCTTTAACATCCAGCCGTCACCCTCACTATGGAGGCAAGGCCCTATGAACGTGTCAAGCTTGATCGAACAATTGGCTGCTCTGGAAAAACGATACCAGGTATGGGTTAAACCCATCAACCAGGTCATCCAGGAATGTTCTTACAAAGTCAACAGAAATAGCTACACCCTGGCCGACTTTCAGAGAGACGTAGACAAAATTAGAGCAAAACAGCAGGCCACAGCCGACCTCTACCAGGAAATGTATGCGCTGCTAGATGAATTGTGCCCGGCTTACCTGGAAGCGACCCCGGCAGAAAGGGAAAAAATCAGGGCCGCCGCCAGCGACAAAGACGGCCTCCTGAGCGCGTTATTGGGCTACGTTTACAAATCGGCCAGGCAAATCCGCTGCCCGGCGGATAGAGAATGGCTGCGCCGGGGATTGGCCGCTGTTTCCATTGAAAATTGCAGGAAAGATTATCGTGACGTATTGTTGGCCCTGGCGGAGTTGTACGTATTGGCCGAAGCGGCCGGTTTAAACCCAAAGCCGGACTTCAGGGCTATCGCCAAAATATCCAGCCGCCAAAGCCCCACCGGAGGTTCAACTTCTGTGGCTAACATGTTGGCCAATTTCCACACGTATGGGGCCTTAAAAGAACGACGGGCACAACAAACCGGCCGGGAGTTCGCCGATGGCGCAAGGCTATGACTTTGCCAATATACTTTTTGCCGGGCCGTGCAATCTGCGCTGCCCCTATTGCATTGGCCGGCAAGTTGACGCAACGCTGAATCAAAACAACCTGGATAAGTTTCCATTGCGGAATTTAGACAGATTTGTCCACTTATTGCAAAAAAATAAAATAGCTCAAATTGTTTTTACCGGCACCACTACCGACCCCCAACTCTACCGCCACGAGGCCCGGCTACTGGCCTGGCTGCGAGAAAAATTGCCGCCCCTAAAAAATGGAACAGAGGAAAAAGAGGCGCAATACTCCCTGCACACCAACGGCCAATTGGCCTTGCGCAAAATGGACGTTTTTAACCAATACAACCGGGTGTGTCTCTCCTTGCCTTCTTTCAACCCCGATACCTACCGGAAAATGACCGGCTCGGCCCGTGTGCCCAACCTGGCCGAAATCATGCGGCAGGCGAAAATTCCGGTCAAAGTATCGTGCCTGATCAATGAACATAACGTAGAGGAGCTGGCCGGGTTTTTGGAGCGGTGTGGAGAGACCGGCGTGAAACGGCTGGTTTTGCGCCAGATGTACGGCGACCCTCGCAAATGGGATACTGGCGATAGCTTGCTGGGCCGATTACCGCAAGTATCGGTTTATCAAAACAATCCGGTTTACGATTTTCACGGCATGGAGGTCACTTATTGGAATTTTCAACACACGGCCAGCCGGTCGCTCAATTTTTTCAGCAACGGCGCCATCAGCCCGCACTATTTATTGGTCAAAGCGCGTTCTAAAACCATTAATGTTTAACGTTCTCGGCCAATCTGTGTTATAATTGGGTATCTCGTTTCATTCCATTGCCTAAAGGACGCGACGATGCAACAAAACAAAACGCTTTTTCTGGTCATTATTGGGGTGGCGGTGCTGGCCGTGATTGGGATGCTGGTCATTCGCCCTCTGCTCTCCGAGCCACTCAACCTCCCCGCCAGCCCGCAGGAGGTAACGATTCAAGTGGTGGTGGCTCCCTCCATTAAGCCCTGGGTTGACCAGGCCGCCCAGGAATTCAATCAAGCCAACCCCAAAACTCAGGTGCAAATCATCACCGCTGATAGCCTTGTTCCTGAAGCCCAATTCAGCAGCAACCCGCAGGCAGTTCCCCCGGCAGCCTGGCTGGCCGAGGCCGGTTTTATCGTTGAGATGGCCGGCAACAGTCAAGAATTTGGAGACAGTCGTCCGGTGGCCGGCACGGCCCTGGCCTGGGGAGCGTTCAATAACAAACTGGAAGAGTTTGGGCAAAAGTATGGGGGGGTGAACTGGGCGGCCCTGCACCAGAGCGCCACCGAACCTAACAGCACGCTCAAGGTGGTGCTGGCCTCGCCGCACAACACTGCTGAAGGGCTGGCCGCGCTGGCCTCGGCGGCGGCCCATCTGAACAAACAAACTCTGACCGGCGCCGATGCCAGCAGCGCCGAACCCTGGCTAACCGAGACTCTGAAAGAAAGCGCCCGCACCAGTCTGAACCTTGGGCCCAAACCGGCCGAAGCGTTTGCCACGCGCGGCGCCTCTATTGGCGACGTTGGCCTGCTCAGCCAGGCCTCGTGGCGCAGCGCCGGATTGCAAAATCGCCCCGACTTTTCGATCACGCCCACCCAACCGGCGGTGACGCTCGATTACCCCCTGGCCATCTGGACCGGAGAGCGGGCTACGCCAGAAGGCCAACAGGCCGCCGCAGCCTTTCGGGATTTTTTATTGAGCGACGCCCAACAAAGCGCCTTAGCCACTTACTTCTTTGACCGGGCCAATGCTGTTGATCCAAATAGCCTTCAGGTTGACGGGCAGGCTGCCCTCACCCTGCTGCGCTGGGCGGAAAGGGAGTTACGCTAAAAAAACCTTACTGAGTCATTTCGACCGAAGGGAGAAATCTCCTTGAAACCGTACCTGTAGCAGGAGATTTCTCGGCCTACGGCCTCGAAATGACATTAAGGTGGAGATTCTTCACTTGTACCTCGCTCAGAGCAACATGCCCGTATAGAGGGTTCATTTATGATTGCTGGATTGCAGCAAAGGTTCTGCGGCTGCTGCGGTTTCTTGAGCATCGGCGAGACCGGCATGGACCCGAGCCGCCTTGATAAAGGCAGTGAACAAAGGATGGGGTCGGGTAGGACGGCTCCTGAATTCGGGGTGAAATTGGCTGCCTAACATAAAGGGGTGATTTTTCAGTTCCGCAATTTCAACCAAGCGGCCATCCGGCGAGAGGCCGGATAAAACCAGCCCGCCCTCCTGCAAACGTTCTCGATATTCATTTTTAAATTCAAAACGGTGGCGATGTCGCTCATGCACCAGGTCAACCTGGTAGGCTCTGGCGGCCAGAGTGCCTGCCACCAGGCAACAGGGATAACTCCCCAGGCGCATCGTGCCGCCCAGGTCGGCGATGTCGCGCTGGTCGGGCATCAGGTCAATCACGGGGTAGGCCGTGGTTGGATTGAACTCAGTTGAGTTGGGGGTGTCGTTGCCAAACACCTCGCGGGCCAGTTCAATCACCATCACCTGCATGCCCAGGCACAGGCCCAGGTAAGGCGTTTCCCGCACGCGGGCAAATTTGGCGGCCACAATTTTGCCCTCAATGCCTCGCTCGCCAAAACCGCCGGGCACAACAATGCCATTCACTTTTTCCAGACGGTCAAACCCGCGCATGCGTTCCAAATCTTCCGCCGCAATCCACTCGATTTGCGCTTCACAATCCTGCTGGGTTGCCGCCTCTTGCAGGGCTTCATACACGCTAATATAAGCGTCTTCTAATTGCACGTATTTGCCCACAATGCCAATCGTAATCGGGGGCTTGGGTTTTTTGATGTGGGCCACCAGGCTGCGCCATTCGGACAGGTCGGCCGGCGGGCAATCAATGTGCAGCCGGTTACAGATGAATTCGGCCACTCCCGCTTTTTCCAGGATCAAGGGCACTTCGTAGATGGTATCAACGGTCACTAACGGCACCACGGCCTCTTGTTCAACGTCGCAAAACAGGGCGATTTTTTCACGCAGGTCATCGCCAACCGGCAGGTCGGCCCGGCACATAATCATATCGGGTTGAAGCCCAATGCCCCGCAATTCCCGCACGCTGTGCTGAGTGGGTTTGGTTTTGAGTTCGCCTGTAGCCTGCAAATGCGGCAGCAGGGTCACGTGAATGTAAAAAGTGTTTTCCCGCCCGGCATCTTTGCGCATCTGGCGCAACGCTTCCAGAAAAGGCAGCCCCTCGATGTCCCCCACCGTGCCGCCTACTTCCACAATCACAATGTCGGCGTTGCTTTCGCGGGCCACACTGGTAATGCTGGCCTTGATCTGGTTGGTGACGTGAGGGATAACCTGGATGGTTTTGCCCAGGTAATCGCCGCGCCGTTCCCGGTTGATCACCTGCTGATAAACCTGGCCGCTGGTCAGGTTGCTGGCGCGGGTCAGGTTTTCGTCAATAAAACGCTCATAAGCGCCCAGGTCCAGGTCGGTTTCAGCGCCGTCTTCTAACACAAACACCTCGCCGTGTTCATAAGGGCTCATGGTACCGGGGTCTACATTAAGGTAAGGGTCCAGTTTTTGCACCGTCACCGACAGGCCCCGGCTCTTCAAAATACGGCCAATGGACGCCGCCGCCACCCCCTTACCCAATGAAGAAACCACGCCGCCGGTGCAAAAAATATATTTTGTCATTGCCATCTCCCAAAAATAAAGACCCCAAGAGGACAGCTCTTGGGGATCAAATATAGCCACACCAAACAAATTTTTTCTTGTTAAACATACTCACATTATATAAATTTCAAGGCAAATGTCTATATGGCTGTCCTGATTTGTCAAAATCAGCCCCAACCGCTTTAATTTGACAGTCAAAAAGGCCGGGGATATAATGAAAAATGCTCGATTCATCAGGTAAGGTCATTTTAACTCCCGTGGTTACGCGGGGAATTTTTTTGCCACCCTAGCTCAATCGGCAGAGCAGCTCATTCGTAATGAGCAGGTTGTCGGTTCGATTCCGACGGGTGGCTCTTTTTATTTTTGGCCGGAATTACCAATGGACTTTATCAGGCAGTGGTTAAGCCAATTTAGCGCCTATCTGCAACGTTTTCTGACCCTGGTCTGGTATACTCTGCGCAGTCCCCGGACCACGATCACTTTGCTGATTATCCTGGCCCTGGTGCTGGTTTTGGGGCTGACAATCCCGCCCCAACCGATGACGGCGGTTGAGGCCGGGGCTATCTGGATCGCCAACCTGCCGCCCTGGCTGCAACCGGGAGGGGAAACTCTCTTTCTTTTGGGATTTTCCAGAATATTTCAATCGCTGTGGTTCTGGCTGCCGGCAGCTTTACTTTTGCTCAACAGTTTAATTGCCCTGGCCGATTATCTCCCCGGCACATGGTCCCGACTGGGCAAAACCACCCCTCCGCTGGTGTGGCAACATCCTCTGGCGCATCGAGTGGAACATTCCATCCGTTTGCCCAGCTTGCCTGACGAATTTTTAGAAACCCTCAAAGAGCGTCTGCAAAAAAAAGGTTTTTCTCTTTACCAGCCTGCCGCAGAGGAACAGCGAGTGACCGGCACCGGGCGATGGCGTTGGGCCTGGTTAGGCCTGGTAGCCGTGTACCTTGGCTTGATTGGGTTAATTGGCGCATTTGTAATCACCTCTGCCACCGCGCAGACGGAACGTTTTACCCTGAAGCCGGGCCTGCCCTGGTCGCTCTCTCTAGTCAAGGGCCAATTTGTATTGCCCCTTGTTGAAGGGGCGACAGCAGGCTCAATCCACGTGGAGTATATCCAACCCGGCGACAGGTTAGCCCAAAGGTTGCCTTGGCGACTGTATCAGCCCACTCTTTTGCACAACACCCTCTTGCTGCCCATAGCCATTGAGCCTGTGCTGACCGTCGAGGTGCGAGACGCCACAAACACGCCCTTTGAGTTGGAGCCGCTGCAACCGGGTTTGGCTCCGGGCAAACAACTAAATTTTTCCCCGCATAGCGACATGCCTTTTATTATTCCGGTAGCAGCTTTGGCGGTTCAAATCTCACCGGCTGCGCCAAGCAGCAACGTTTATAAGGTGCAGGTACGGCGGGAGTCGGGGGAAGTTTTGGAGGAAAGTATAACGACCCAAACAGGCCAGGCGTTTGAGATTGGCGGCTTTCCGGCCATGATCTCCCGCCAGCATAATCTCACCGTGGTGGCGCGGCACGACCCGGCCTGGCCGCTTTATCTGGCCGCCGCAATTTTGATTTTAGGCGGCGCTGGTTTGACCTGGGGGCGACCTCCCCTGGTGGTGTGGCTGGTGCCAGAGGTCAAGGGGATGGGGGGGCAGCTTTATGGCGTTATGGAAAAACTGGGCCGCAAGCAAGGGATGAGCCAATTTTTAGAAGAACTCTTAACCCCAGAAATGCCCTCAGAAGAACAGGCAACAGACTAAGGATTGGGCATTAAATAACTTCCCCAAACCAAACCGATTTTCAGAGGAATTGATCTCTGAAATGCGGAAGTTATTAAATCCTTAGCCCTAATCCTCCTCGACAAAGTACAAAGGGTTCTGCCGCAACGCCGCCAGCGCCACAGCCCACAACGCCGGGGCCTCTAACACATATCCTTTAGCAGCCAGAACAAAACCACTTTTTAGACCCATTTCGGCCAGCAGCGGCTCCACGCGGTTGTAGCGCTGTCTCCAACCGGCAAAGTTATGGAGACGTGTCAAGTCACCGGCAATCTCACTTCAATATCAACGCACAGTTCATCGCCCACCTCGGCCAATTTTTGACGCAGTTGAGGCAGGGTGAGTTCGGGTGGGGCCTGGACAATGGCGCGCATGGAAAAGAGCGGAGTGCCGCTAACCGGGGCCTGGGTGACGCGCGTATCCAAGGTTTCAATATTCATCCGCTCCGAGGTTAAATAATGGGCCACATTATGCACAATGCCCTCGTGGTCGGCCCCAAAAACGGAAATTTCATAGGGAACATAACCCTGAAATCGCACCAGGCGAGACATGTTGGTGGGCCGGGTAATGATGGTCAGCCCATGTTCTTTCAGGGTGTCAAGGCCGGTGAGCAAGGCTTCCTCTTTTTCACCGGATAGGGAGAGCAGCATGATCACGGCAAATTCGCCGCCCAGCCGGGCCATCCGGCTTTCTTCGATGTTGGCTTGATAATCTACCATCACCGCCGTGATCTTTTCGACAATGCCCCGTCGGTCGGGACCAACCACAGTTGCTACCAGGTATTCTTTAGCCATTTTATCTTTCCTTGTTATTATTGGGAATCCGACCAATGACCAACGATCAATTTTCGGCGTTCGTCCTTTGTCATCCACCAGTATCAAGGCCGTTGAATTTTTCTGCTCCCAAATTAGGAACAGAAAGCCGGTAATCAGGGGTTGTAGTATTTGGCATAATCCCCAACCAGCAAATGCAACGGTGGCTCATCCTCTTTCACTTCCGGGAAACGGCCAGTTGGCTCTAAAAAACAATTGTCGTTGGCGTCATCATTCACTTTGGACACCTCGCCCACCAGCACTTTACCGGCAACGGCCCAGAATTCGTGGTACAGGTAGGTAGGCAGGGTAATACTCTCACCCACATCCAACATAACCGTATGCCCGGCCGGGAAGGTATATTTGACCCCGTCCATGCTCACCGTCACGTCGGTGTCGGCCAATTTTTCATCCTCGGTGGAGTTGTAGAGTTTGATGGCCAGCCGGCCTCCCCCCCGATTGATGATGTCTTCCATTTTGTGCCAGTGAAAGTGCATCGGGGTAACTTGATTCGTTTCGCAAATCAACACCTTTTCGGCATAAGTTTTGCCCCGGCCTGTTTTTAAATTTTCCACGTTACCGTTACGAATGGTAAACAGGAACAGGCCAAATTTGTCATAACGACCCTGGCCAAAATCGGTAATGTCCCACCCCAACTGGTTATCCACAATCTCGCGGGCTTCTTCGCCTTTAGCCTGCCAATCTTCCGGCGTCCAATAGGCAAAAGGAGGCAAATGAAAACCGTGCGATTTCATAAACGCGTCGGCTTCACGCATAATGGCATTGATTTCTGAACGTTTCATAGGTTTGTATTCCTTTCCGTTGAATTAAAATTCTTGCGCTAATCTATGCAGCGCCTCACCGGTAACCCGGTAGATGGTCCATTCCTGCTGAGGCACTGCCCCCAATTTTTTGTAGAAATTGATAGCCGGTTCATTCCAATCGAGCACGCTCCAATCCAGGCGGCCACATTGGCGTTCTTGGGCCAATCGCGCCAGATAGGCTAACATGGCCCGGCCAATGCCTTTGCCGCGCATAGGTGGGTCAATGTAAATATCCTCCACGTAAATCCCCGGCCGCCCCAGGAAGGTAGAAAAATTGTGGAAAAATAGGGCAAAACCAACCGGCTCATCATTGTAATCGGCAATCATCACTTCGGCTACCTGCCGCTGGCCAAACAACGAGGCGTGGAGTATGGTTTCATCGGCCACAACTTCAGCCAGGCGCTTTTCATATTCGGCCAGTTTTTTGATAAAGTCAAGGACCAGGGGCACATCAAGTTCTGTGGCAAAACGCAAAGTCAGTTCAGGTATTTTTGTTGAAATTCTTGGCAGCATGCTCACATCTCTATTTTGGAAATAGGTTCTGGCTAAAACCTATTTTAATACAAGAAGCCGGTTTCTGCATAAACGCAGCGCAATTATGGCCACGAGAAACCAATTAGAAGGGGAGTAGCTAGTTTCTGGTGCAAAAGTGTCGATTGAGTAGAATAGTCGGAGGTGAACCAAAGGAGACCAAAGACTATGCTACGAGATCGTT
>JAFGDY010000259.1 GCA_016931895.1 Anaerolineae bacterium | reverse complement strand
CCGAGACGGTCTTGAGACCTAATGACAATCGATCTGCCGTGTCCTGTCTTTTTATATTACCACGTTTTTCTCATACTAATGACATGTGGGTAATCACCAGACATTATACCTTGCTTACCGGAAACCGCTGCACTATATTAACTGGTTTGGATGTTCAAAACAACGTTGCGCGACTCGGTATTTGGATAAACTTCAACCCGGCGGGTATCAAAGAAAGTACCGGCGGCCGTTTTAATTTGGGCGTAGACCAGATATTTGCCGGGCGGCAAATTGTAGAAGCGATACGTGCCGTCCTGGATGCTCTGGGTCTGGAACACCGGGCCGGGCACGCCATCGTCCGCCGCATCCGCATAAGCCCAAACGTCGGCCCCCAGCAAAGGCGTGCTGCCTTGCAGGGTTTTGCCGCTGATCTTGCCCAGGCCCGGGGTTTGGTCCGGTTCGGGTTGCACGGTGCAAACGGCCAGGTTAAGGTTGTCTATGTAAAAGTCGGTAGAACTCTCTGCCGCCCCTTTAGGCGCGTAGAAGTAGGCGCGCACCGCGTCGCCAGGCTCCACAAAAGAGAGAGGATTCAGGCCGGCAAAGACATCTTCACTATACGCGGTCCACAGATCAGGCGCGTTATGAAATGGGTCAAAATCTGGAATAGGCGGCATGTCTGTAGTTCTATCCTGGCCATCGGCCAACAGCAGCGGGCCAACCAGGGTATGGCCGTCCGACACTCGCCTCAACTCAAAGTAGAGTTTATCATCGGGATGGCTGGCCCCATTCAGGCTAACGGCTTTCTTCAAAGAAAGCGCCGCCGTGGTATGGCTCATAATCTTCGTCGGCAGGTTAAAGTCCTGATACAGCGTGGGCACCCTGATGGTACTGATGGGGAACAAGACGCCGCGGTTACTATTGTAGCCGGCAAAGGTAAACGTAGCTAACCCGGAGGTGGGCCAGGTATTGTATACTTCCAGATAGGCCCCCTCAAAGTCGCCTTTTTGCAAGGGGTACTCGCACGTTTCCAACAAAGGCGGGCCTTCCGGTTGCACAATGATGGAGCAAGCCGACTGGGAAATGCCCTCGGGGGGTGGGACAAAGCTGCTATCGTTGGTCAACAGGATTTTGAACACCCTGGCCCCATCTTCTTTGACCCACAGGTCAATGGTGTTGATGCCGGCATTGATGGACATAGAGCCGGACATCTGCTTCCAGCCGGGCGCGCTGCCACCGGTGGGGAAGCCGTCAACCACGCCTACCGCAGCGCCGTTCAAGCCCACGTGCACGTCGTCGCCGTTACTGTTTGGCCCCCAACCGCCAACCCATACATAATAGGCGCCGGCCGTTTCAAAATTGACCTGGTAGGTGGCGTGCGGGCCGGCGCCGGCAGCCAGGTTGGCGCCGGTATCGAGGCTGGCTTCCAGGCCTTCCATAGAAGGTTCGCCCAAAACATCGTCCTGCGCAATCTCTTTCCAGGTGTGGCCTGCGCCGGCCTGGTTGAGAATAGTGTTCACGGCGTCAACCACCACCAGGCCGTTGCCGTTTTCTTCCACCTGGCCGCACCGGCTGCCCAAATAACCTTTGCCGCCGGTAGACGAGCCGCCGGGCGCAGAGGCGGCGCAGAGGTTGAAATGCTTGAACCTGGCCGCATAGGCGGTGCTGCTGCTGCCGGGCGCATTGACCATGCCCACTTCAACCGAGGCGGGCATGATAAAACCGGTCAGCGTTTCCCAGGGGTCGCCCCAGTCGGTGGGGGGGGTCTCACTGCCGCTGACCACGTAATAGAGCTTAAATTCATCCCCATTGCGCGCAATCTTCAGCCAAACCGGGGCGGAAACGCCCGAGCGGGTTTTGGCGTTCACGGTGGAGCCGCCGTTCACCCGGGTATAGAGTCTCAGGCTGCCATCGCCGCGCAGAACAAACATTATTTTTTCCGATGAACCGCGCAAATGGTCCCCCCGTATTTCCAAACCGGCCAGGCCATTGCTGCCGTTAGGCGGAACCTGGTCAACCCGAAAATATACTTCAAAGGGGCCGCTGCCCACGGTGCGGTGCATAAAGTGATAACCGGAGCCGGTGGCGTTGTCGTTGGACACGCCAATGGTGCTGTGCCCGGTTGAGCCTTTATTGGTCAGGATCAAGGAGCCGCTGCTTTCGGTTTGGGTGCTGGTTGAAACGCCGGAGCCGGAATCCACCACATATACGTCGTCAAACCAGATTTCGGTTATTTCACCATTCTCAGTAGCCTGGTTGTTATAGCCGCCCAAAATCAGGGTATGGCTGCCCGGGGGCAAGGTAAAAGATTCCTTAAAAGGCAGCCAACCGGTGTCAACTGCTCCCGATCCCCCGGTGGCGCTGGCCAACAGCCGGGGGCTGCCGCCATCGTCAACCGCCAGCAATACCTCGCCGGTCTCAGTATTTTCGTATAAGTCGGAAAACTTCAAACGGTAGTAACCCTGAACGGTCACACAGCCGCCGCCGGCAGGCACGGTAAAGGGGCGAGACCAGCCGCCGGTCATAGAAGTATAGGTTGAGCTGCCGCTGGTGCGGCCCAGTTTGGTATACAAAGAGCCGTTGGCCCAGGCCCCTTCGCCGTTGTCGTAGGTTCCGCTGGGGTCTTCATCACCCGAGCTGGTGTAACCATAAAAGGCATCCTTGGCAAAGGCAAACAACTCGGCATCGCTGTCGTAATGGGCCGACCAAATTATGCCGGCAGGATCGGGCGGTACGGTTGGCGCGCCACTGCTTTCGGTGATCAATAGGCTATCTATATAAGCATAGACCGATTCTCCGGTGTTATCAATAGACCGGTTCCCCCAGTTGCCGGATGCGCCAACTTTGGCCCCAAAGGTAAAGGTATGGGTGCCGGGCGCCAGGGGGATGGTGCTAATGAACCTGGGCCAATCACTATCGGCCGGATAGTATTGGCTGCTGGCGCCATTGCCGTTTGTGCGCAGCAACCAGCCGTTGCCGGTGCCGCCATCGTACGGCGCGCCGTCTATATACAGGTAATACTCAGCCCACTCGTTACTATCTATGCCAAACAAACCAAGTTGGTGATCAAAAGCAATGGTTACGCTGGGCTGGGTATTGGCAAATTGGATCGAGGCGCCCAGGGAGACCGGATTGCTGTTTTGCCGCCCTCTAATCCGCACGGCCAGGGAGTTGGCAGCCGGATCACCCCTGGACTGGGTGCCGAATTGAGTTCTGCCGGTGTCAATGCCCGAGGTGCCAAAGGGATTATAGACCACGCTAAAGCCATCCACACTGCTCCCATCCCAATTGCGCTCCAACAATATGTCTCCGCCCCCGCCCACAGGCGGCAGGTCGGGCAGGGTGGGGCAAGTGGGGCCGCTATCGCCAAAACCGGTTTGGGTCCAGTCGGCCAGGCCATCGCCCAAAAACTCATCAACTATCTTAACCGGGCAGGCCGCGTCAATGGGCAGAGGCGTAACATTGTTGGATTCGTCGGTTTCGGCCACCCAGCCGGTGGTATCAACCCGGCCAAAAATTTGATGGCTTTCCTGGCCAAAGAGCACAATCGTATCGTTAACCGTAACCGAACCATTAGGCGGCACATCCTGCAACCAGTTTTTGTAGTCGCCTGGCGGCAAGCCCGGATCAAGAGGATTGGGCGCGGCCTCCGGGTCAACGTAAATGTCGGTATCAAAGTAGGTATCGGCCACGGTCACGGCAGTGAGGTTGGCAATGGTCAGGGTAATGGGAATTTCAATATCAAAGGTAACATCGGGCACGTCAATATGAGAAATCCACAGATCGGCCGGGGCCACTTCAAGCTTGGTTTCGGCAATCAAGGCCCCATTACGATAAGATTGAATGGGATAATAGTCGGGGTTAGTTCTGGTGGGCATGGTGAGGGGGATGGTATACTCTACCGGCCCTTCGCCGTCACTATACACCGTAACGTTGCCCAAAAACGTTTCATAGGCGCCACCTTTGTCTACCCATACTTCGTGGGGCAGGGGTGGGTGATTTTTTAAACGGATGGTGATTTCGGTGTTGGGCGGCCAGCGATTCCCCTTGTCAATGGTGATATAGGGTTTGTCCATAATCTCAATATCAAAAGCCGCCACTTCTTGATCCGGGAAAGCCGGGTCAATAGAACGGATCACATAGTAGCCGCTATAAGAGATGGGCAGGGTATAATCCATAATATTGTAATCCCCATTTTCATGGGTGTTGATGCCCAATCTAATAGGAGCAGAAAAACTGGGGCTATCAACCGGCCCTTGCTGGAGATAGACATCGTATTCATGAAAGGCCAGGTGCCGTCGCAGTTGAATAATGATGGGCGAACCGGCCGGCCACCGACTGCCCCCGGGCACGTTGATGTAAGGGTCATTGGGGGTGAAAATAGAAACGGTGCGCCCGGCAATATGGTTGGGGTTTGGCCCCCGGTTATAATCCAGGGTGTAAAGGTCAACCGGAACAGGTTGGCAACCAGGCTCGGGTACTTGGGCGCAGGGTTCCTGGATGCCGTAAGGCACAACATAACTCAAGTTGAGTTCCCCCCGCTCATCAGCCCGAACCGTAAAGGGCGGGGTAACACCATCCTCAAAAACAACTTGGTATTGCTGCAAGGGGGCATGATCCAGGAGGGTAAGATATAGGATGTCGTCCGCGGGATGCCATACACCCGGCAACTCGCCGGCAATGCTCATATCGGCGGCCCGCAGTTCAAGGGTGGAGGAGGCCACAGCCCCCAGCGGGCCTTCGGAAGCAATGGTCAAGTTACCGGGCAGGTAGCCGGTGGCAATGTAATAGCCGGGTTCGTTATTTTCATTGGTGCCAAATTGACTATCCGTAGGAATGATTGTGGTAGGGGAGCCATCAAATAACAATTCGCCCGGGGCCGCGGTGCTGTTCAGGTTGTTAAACTTCATGGTATAGTCGGTATTAACATCATGCCCATAAAGGTAAATGGGAATAGAGGAGCTAATGGGCCAGCGGGCCTGGGCCAGCGGTTGTTGCCTGTGTTCGCCGCTGTTGATATTGCGCACTTCCACGGTGGCATCGCCCATAGTAACCTGAAAACAGGGGGCGTTGGTGGGCAAATCGCTCAGGCAGGCGGCCACCGGCGTGGTATTACTGGCCAGGGTGGTATAGATTTTGTATTCCGGGCCGGCCGGAGAAGGCCGGGCCGAGGCTGAAATCACAAAGTTCAAAAGTTTGCTGCCCAGGTTATCGGTGACAAAATCAAGCGAATAAACATGCGCCGGGTCGGCTTGGTGAACGAACCATAGTTTATAGGCGGTATTGGCCTGGTGGTCGTTTACGGAAACACTAAAGTTACTGCCCTGGGGTTCGGAAAAGTCGTTGAACTCATCCTGAACCGAAATATAGGGTACCGTACTTGACCCGCAGTTAGGGGCGCAGCTATCGGATTGAAATGTTATGCCACCGGTATAGCCGCTCACGCTGGGGTCTATGCCTTCGTTCTGCAACTCTACCTGCCCGGCCAGGTGAACGCTATTTCCGCCCATGATGAAGTCGTAGATGGGATCGAACATGATAACATTGTAGTAGGTTTCTACTCTAACATCCCAGCCGGGCTGTCCGGCATAGTCGGCCAGCCCGCCCTGATTGGTGGCATCCTGGCCCATAACGGCCACCCCAAAAGCCCCTGGCGTTTCCCGATGATCGTTAAACATCTGCAAACTACCGGTGGCCATAATGGTAACGTTCAAAGTATTACCATGCTTGGCCGCCTCCTCTTTAATAGCCTTCACCCGGGTTGAGGTTAACACTTGAGGGGACCAGGGATCGCCCCGGCTTACATCATCGCAATAATTTGCCGGATTATAAGCGGCTGGCACATCGTCGGCCCCAGGATCGCTGGAACAGGCAAAAGGCCGCCCGGTGACGGCGTACCGGGCCGCCTCTCTGGCGGCATTTTGCACCGTAATATAAGCCCAGATAATGCGCGCGCCTTCAACAACACCCAACAAAAGCATCAGCAGCAGGGGCAAAATCAAGGCAAATTCTACCAGACTTTGACCTTTTAGACTTTTTCGTACCACGTCCAGACTCCTTAAACCATAATAGTCAAATAAATTTAGCCAGTTGTCTACTCATAAAGTCTAACTCTGCCCCGAAAAGATACGGTTGGATAAAGTGACCAACTAATTTTAAGGTTTTGGACGCTTTTTACCAAACCTCACTTTTTTGTCAAACAAAATTATAGATTCTAACCGGGGGGGTGTCAATGTGACCAAGGTCATTGGGCCTGGCCCGGATTTGGGGGCCGGGGATAGTTATGGGCAGCCCAAAAAATGCAGGAGGTAGGACAACAGTTTAGGAAAACCCGGTCCTGGGGAATGGCCCGGTGTTGGCGGGTCAGGTTTAAGCTGCCGGGAGCCAAAAATCTATGCGGGTGCCTTTGTTTGGCGAGCTGTCAATTTTCAATTCGCCGCCTAACATCTCAATCCGTTCCTGCATAGTGCTCAAACCAATGGTCTTACGCTGCTGCGAAGCAGAGAGGGCTTCGGTCACGTCAAAGCCAACGCCGTCATCCTCAACCGAGGCGGTGATTTTATCAACGGCTACGTCCACGGCTATTTGCACGTGGGTAGCCTGGGCATGGTCGCGCACATTGTTCAGCGACTGCTGGATAATCCGAAACACTGTGACTTCGGTATGGGGCGGCAGGCGGGTATCTTTGCCGCTGATGGTCAAGTTACAGGCCAGGCCGGTTTTTTCCTGGTAATCCTCAATGCTCTTTTTGAGCGTAGGCGTCAGGCCCAGGTCATCGAGCATCATCGGCCGGAGGTCAAAAATAAAGCCGCGCACTTTTTGGAAGGTATCGCTGACCGCGTGTTTGAGTTCGGTCAATTCGGCCCTGGCCCGCATGGGGTCAGAGTCGAACAGGCGCTCACAGATTTCGGCCTGGAGAATGAGGTTGGTGAGCGATTGGGCCGGGCCATCATGTAACTGGTTAGATAGATGTTGTCGCTCGGTTTCCTGGGCGTCAATAATTTTAACAATGGCATTGCTCTGGGGATCATGCTCACTACTTTTTACACTGCTGGCCTCGCCGCCGGCAGGCAAGAGGCTGCCGGAAACTTCTAAAACCCGGTGCAAACTGTCGGCAAACCGTTTCAGGTTCTCTTGCCGGCTCTGCAATTGCTCCACCTGGCCGCGCATCATAAAGAGGCGCATCTGGGCTTCTTGGGCCGCCGTGTAGATTTCTTTAATATCCTGACGTGGAACGGTGTCAATGTTGCTCTCCATGGTCCGCACTTTATTGGTGAGTTGGGCGTTGCGTTGGGCCAGTTTCTCCACTTCAGCCGTACTCTGTTTGATCAAGATATCTATTTCTTTTAGCTCTTTTTGGATTTGTTCGTACTCCTGGCCGGTCTGGCCCAGGATATCGGCCGGCGTAGCCGCCGCTTCCACGGGAGCGGCATCTTCATTGGCCATCAAAGCGCGCAATTCCATCCTACAAAGTCTCCTTATCTTCTGCTACCGCTATGTCTTATTCTTCTTCATCGTGTAAGCGAATCCAACCCCGGCGCACGGCATAGAGGGCGGCCTGGGTACGGTCGTTTACGGCCAGTTTTCTGAGGATGCTGGTCATATGGTTTTTGACGGTCTGGCGGCTAATGCCCAGCTCGTAGGCCACCTCTTTATTGCTTTGACCCTTGGCGATGTGCTGCAAAATTTCCATTTCTCGCGGCGAGAGGGGGGCGAACATCTCGTTGGGCAAGCCGTCAATGTAGGCCACTTTATCAAACTGCTGCAAGAGCCAGGAGGCTACCTCCGGTTTGTCAAGCACTTCGTCATCAATTACATAATTTCCTTGACTGACTTGCCGCACAGCTTCTACCAAACGACGCGGGGTAACATCTTTGGGGAAATAGGCGGCTGCCCCGGCGCGAACCGAATGGAAAATCTGCTCATCATCATGATAAGCCGTAAGCATAATGATGGCTATTTCGGGCACCGCGTGCTTCAACTCTCGCGTCACCTGCAAGCCATTCATGCGGGGCAGATTAATGTCCATAATCACTACATCCGGCGCAAGTTGTTTAGCCAGGCGTAAGGCTTCTTCTCCATCGGCCACTTCCATAATCACTTCTAAATCCTCTTCTGCTTCAAGAACCCGGCGTAGTCCCTGTCGAAATAGAGAATGATCGTCAACCAGCATGACACTTGTTTTAGCCATTTCAATTAATCTCCCTGATAGTTAAAGTGTTGAATAAGGCACCGATAAAATTACCTGTGTCCCGCGTCCCGGTTCGCTTAAAACCCGCAAATTTCCATTTAACAATTCAGTGTAGTCAACCATTCTGGCCAAGCCCAGGTTCTTTCTGGAGACGCCGATTTTTTCTGAAACCAGGCCATCTCCGTTGTCAATCACACTGAATTCAATGGCGGCATTGTTTTCTTCAATCACTAGGTCAACCTGGGCGGCATTGGCATGAGCAGCCACGTTGTGCAATATTTCTTGCAAAATCCTAAAAATAGCCATTTCAATGATGCTGGGCAAACGGCCCAGATTGGTGTTGATGCGCAGCCGGGTTTTTAGGCCGGTTCGGGCTTCATATTGCTCCAGGTAGCGCCGGATACCGCCGCCCAGGCCAAAATTTCCCAAAATCGTGGCCGGTTCCAAATCGGTAATAAAGTGACGTATATCGGCCAAGCCCTGCTCCAATTCTGTCTGCAAGGCATCCAGCCCCCCGGTTACGTCCTGGCCGCCGGTGAGCAGGTGCCGGCAAGAAGCCAATTCAAAAACCGCATTGGCCAATAATTGGCCGACCCCCTCTTCTAACTCGTGGGCCAATTGGGCGCGCTCTTCTTCCTGGCTCTGCAAAATTCTAATCCGCGACCAATGGTCGTCATTGGGGAGAACAACCTCAAGGCCATCCCGAAGGGAGGTCTGTAACGCTTTGCTCTGTTCCGCCAGTTTCAAAAGCTGCTGACCGATTTGTTGCAACTGAGAACCGGCTTTGTCATCGCCGGAACTACGACCGTTTTCCCGGTCAGAGAGCGACTGTTCATAATTTAGCAAAGCCACACTGGCCAACGTTTCCAAATTATGGCTGGTTTCTTGCAAAACAGAGGCAGCAGTGGTTAAAAATTCTTTCATGGCGGCAGTTTTTTCGTTCATCTTGGTCACCCCACCCCAATTACACTGGTATAGTATACCATAATCAATCTATTTGTGGCAAGCAATTTTTAAGGTTTGACACCAAAAACCCTAAAGTTTGGCAAACTTTAGGGTCTATTTTTAATAAGTTGGTAAACGGCCATATTATCGCCGCCGGCCTGGCGAGTCCCGGGCGCACGGGTGGGGTAGATTAACACCAGAAACGGGTTCTGGGTTAAATCAGGATACCATGCCGGAAATGTAACCAAATAATCAGCCTGCCCGGCGATGATAAAATCCAGCAGGGCGGTTTCGTCTCTGATGATGGGAATGATTTCCGGAGTGATCAGGCCGGCCAGGTCAATTAAGGGGCGTTGGGTAAAATAGCCGATGGCGCCTATATCGTGGGCGACAATAAGGGCATCCGGCGCGGTGTGTTCATTCAACCATTTAGCCGCAGCCACCATTTCACTTTCTATAAAATGCACGTCCCGCCCGTAAGCCCGGGCGCCCACCGGGATAAAAGCCAGAACCAAAACAATTAAAGACAGGGTTAAAACCCGGCCCATCAGGCGAAGAATAAAACGCCCGCCTTTGCCCAGAGATAAAGAGGCCCACAAATTCACCAGGTGGAACGTCCCCCATACTCCCAAGAGGACCAGCCAGGGGATAGCGGGCATTTGATACCGGCCATGCTGGTAAGTGACCGGCAGTCTGAAGGCGTAAAGCATCAGATAGCCCAGCCACCACAACCAGATGACAATCAACTCTGTCCGGCGTTCCTTAACGGTTAACCAGGCGGCCAAACACAAACCCGGCAATAAAAGAATCTGCGGGCCAATAAAAATAACCCGGAAGACCCCCTGCACCGATTCTACTACCGGGCCAACATTGCCAAAGAGCCGCCACCACAGGGGGTAGGTTTGCAAGATCAGGCCGTATTCAGCCTGCTTGGCGTAAAAGGTGTTAGGCAAGGGCAGGCCGGTCATCCAAAGATGAAAGGCCAGGTAGGGAAGTAGCAGAACGCCTGCCCCAACAGCCAGCGAAATCCAGGCTAACAATAAATCACCTATTTTGGCCTGAGCTTGACGCCAGCGATAAGCCACAGCCAAACCTATCAATCCGAGCAACCCCAATCCTTCGGGACGGGTGAGGACTAAAAGGCCGCCCAAAAGGCCCAGGCTGAACAGTTGGAAATTTGAGGCGATTGATTTACTTTCCGTTTCTGTTTTGACAGATATAAGGGATAAGTAACGTTCAACCAGAAAAGTTGACAGCCAGACAAATAAAATCGTTTCCATGCCGGAGACAGCCGCCCATACCAGATGCCATTCAAAAACACAAAACAAACCGGCCCAAAAACCAATCCTTTGCCTGTGGGGGAAAAGATGCCGGCCCAAACGAGCCACCGTCCAGCCGGTCAGACCCAGAAAAATCAGGCCCAGGCTATACGTGTAAATTTGAAACGGCATACCCAGCCAGTAACCCACGCTCAACAAAAATGACCAGAGCGGCGCGGTAGAACCGGCGCTGGGCACCCCCGGCGTAAAAGCCAGTTGGCCGCTGCGAGCCAGGTTACGGGCATACGTTTGATGAATCCAGGCATCGTCCAGGGGGAAACCGGAAAAACCAAAACCCCACCGGGAAACAACCAGGTAAAACAGGCCCACGGCAAAAGCAACGCCCAGGTAAAAAATTAAACTTTGTAAACGCGAAATATAAGACATTTTAGGGTTGAATAATTTTATAAATGTAAACACCCTCAAAAGTTTTAACTAAAGATAATTGGGGATGCACAACCGTTTGTTTGTAAATTTTATCCAGGGGGGCAGGATGATTATATTCCAAAATCAAATAATCCACCCGGTAGCGGCGAGCCGCCTGCAAGGTAGTTTCTATATCTTCATTGGGGATCGCCACGCTCAGGCCGCCGCCGTGATAACGATAAGCCGGGGGATTATTGATCATCACCACTGCCTCCGGATTTTGTTGGGCCACCCAGGCGGCCACCACCGGATAGAGGCCATCGGCCCGGTTCCAGGTATTGTTTTTGAGGACGCGCTGATTATAAATGAAACTGCTCAAGGCTACGGCCATCACCACCAAACCCACTCCAAAAAATTGTTGGGCCAGGCGCGCATCCCAACGGCTGCGGCGAGCGACCACCCACTTGATAGACCGGTCCAAACCCACGGCGGCGGCGGCATAGATAAAGGGCAGTAAGGCGCCTCCAGAATGAAACAGTCCGCCCCGCGCGCCGGGGAAAGCAAAAATAAAAGTCATGGCAATAAAAAGAAGCAAGGCATACCAACCGGCCAGTTGCATCAAAACATGACGGCGCAAATGCCAATACCCAATCAGGGCCAGCGGCAGCCCAAAAACCATGCCCCACACCGCCAGAACCGTTTGCAAATTTGTTTTCAACGCCCACCAGCGTCCCTGCCATATCGCCTGGAGGCCCTGGGCCCAAAACGTCTGGAGCGACAACTCCCGGCCATAGCTAAATAAATCGTCATAAGTGGTCAGCCAGATGGTCTGCATCCCGGCTGCGGATAAGGGCGCGCCCACCACCTGCCAATTGCGAATGAACCAGGGAGTCATAATTAAGAGGTAGCCCAGGAGGAGGAAGAGAGTAAAACGTGAAACGTGAAACGTGAAACGTGAAATGGACAGTTTATCATGGAATATGAAATACAAAAAAACAGTCAAGATAATGGCGACCAGCAGGAGCGGGCCATCGGCGCGGGAGAGGTGGGCCAGGCCAGCGCAGATGCCGGAAAGAATAATTAATTGTGAATTGTGAATTGTGAATTGTGAATTGTGAATGACTGTTTGTAACTTGTTATTTGTTATTTGTGATTTGTAACTTGTTATTTGTAATTTGCCATTTGTAATTTGCCATCCTTCGGCTTCGCTCAGGACAGGTTTGTAATTTACCATCCCCCACCAGGCGGTCAACAAGGCCAGCGACCCAAACACGGCAAAGGGCGTAAAATTGTCAATGGCCGTCCAGAATGGAAAATAGAAACCGCTAAAGATCATTAACAATCCAGCTAGCCAGCTTTGCCAGCGCTGCCTTGACAAAATGTAAGTGGCAATGTAGGTGATGGGAGCCAACAACGCCGAGGCGATAACAAAAGATACCTGAGCGGCCCGGTACGTAGTGCCGCCTAACGCCATCCCCGCCCAGGCCAGGATAGACGGCAGCGGCAGCCAATAGAGATGGCTGGGATGAGGGGGCGGGGTTGGATGGTCCAGGTAAATCCAGACAAAATCTTCCACAAAACCGCGCCCGGCAGCCAAGTTGAGGGCATTAACGTAATAATAAGCGGCATCCATATAATTGGGTTGCTGCTGCGGCAAAGCGGCCAATAAACGGATGAGCAGGGCCAACACAAAAAGGAGGGCTAAATCTCTCCAAACAGATTTTGAGGTAAATGAGATGGATTTCATCAGATAACTGTTTTAGGGACAACCGGTTTGTCCATGTGCCGATACAACTCCCAAGCTAATAAGATAAGCACCAGCGTCCGGGCCATGATGGTCAACGGCAAAAGGTCAACCAGGCCCCGCGAGAGAATAATGGGCCACTCCAGCAGGTTAATCCAACTCAGGGCCAACATAAATACCACGGCCCGTCCCAACGGCAGGCTTAACAGGAGCAGGGGCAAAAGATAAAGCTGCCACTGGGGACTCCAGCCTTTGGCCCACAGAAAAATATCAGCAAAACCAGCGAGGTGATGATTAAACTATTTTTTTTGTTTCTGACCAGCGGGCGCGTCAGAATGAATATCCCCAGTAACCCAAAAGAGAGCAGGGTCAGCCAGGGGGACAGGCGTGAAGGATGGTAGAGAGTTTCTGTTGCTTTAGCCAGGTCAAAATGATCTTCAAGGGGGCCGAAACTGCCGGTATTATCTACATTGCCATCGAGCAAGGCCCACACCGTTTGCCAGGATGATTTGCTAGACTGGGCCAGCAAAGAGGCCAGGGTATAATCTGGACTCAGGAGCAAAAGCGGGCCAAAAATAATAATGATGACCAGCAAAATCACCAAGCCGCTTTTTAAGGCGGTTTGCCAACCACGCAGCCACCAGATGGGTATCAGCAGCAAAACAGGGAAAAATTTTATCATTGTTCCGACGCCAATGATCAACCCGGTCAGCCACCAAGAGCGACCACGCAGCAAGGTAAACAGGGCCAGCAGAAAAAAGAAGACGGCCAGAGGGTCGTAATGCCTTAGCCAGATAAAGAGAGGAACATACAGCAGGGCATAAACCCAACCGACTGGCCCGGCGTCGGCATCCCGGCCGTTGTTTGACAGCAGATAGAGCAAGACCAATATCCCCGCTTCAAATAGCAGCAAGAACAGGCCAAGCCAGACCACGTAATTTTTAAAAATGCCGCCACTCAATTCATAAATTGCCAGGTTAAAAGAGGGAAAGAGCGGCGGGTATTCGGACCAGTAGTGAATGAACGGCCAATAGCCCAACTCGCCAAAAAGTCGCCCCAGGTCAAAATAGTAGGGGTAATCGCCGTAGAGGGTCAGGTTGTCGGCAGGCAAAACTAACAACATCAAAACGCGGGCGTTGAGAAAAAGGAGTAGAATTAATAGAAATTGATTGAGGCGTTTACTGCCAAAAGAGAACATTTTTCTTAGCCAAAAAATCTAAGATACACCAACGAAGCGTTCCACAGGGCCGAATAGTTGAGTATCTTACGGGATCGAGCGACCGCCGCAAAAGCAACCGTAGCCACTACCAGGCCGCTGGACAAACGCAAGACGCCGGGCAGGTCGGCGTAGGTTGAAAAGGGCAAAGTGATGATCATTATAACATGTAAAACCAGAATAATTGCAACCGGAGTGAATTGCTTTCGCCAGAAATAACGAACCAGAACAACAATGAGCGCCGCCGTGGGGATAATAACCAACGGCCCCAACATTAACAGGACTATGATTAAAGTTTCGGGTTCGTTTAAGCCAAAAGCAAGCAGACCCCCAAAGGGGATAAAGCTGAAGGCGGTGGCCCCGTGTCCCCCGGAGCGCAAACCGATTTGACCAAAAGCAAACCAGAGGACGATTTGCAGCAAGACAAATGGCCCCAGGCTGATCAGGCCGGTTTCGGTTAGCAATCGCCATTGTTTTTTGAGTAAAAAATAAAACAAGTAACCGCCCACAAAAGCCAGGGCTGTTTCTTTACTAAGCACACTCAACGCCAAAAAGCATGCGCCCCAACGAGGCCGTTCTGTTTCAAAGGCGTAGAGGGCGGCGATGGCTAAAGTTAAGGAAAAAGGTTCGTTGAGGGCCAGGCGCAGGCTGACCAATTGCCCGGCAAAAAGCCCCACGGTAACGGCGTACCACCGGCTCAACCTCTGCCGGGCCAGGAGAAGCCCTATGATGTACGTGCCGGCGGCCAGGGCCAGAATGTTGAGGCCGATTAATACCCAGGGAATAAGCGCAGGTTGGCTAAGGCTCACTAATCCAACCGTAAGCGGATAAAGAATACGCTGGTAACGATAGGCCGGGAGGTCGAGATAGGGAGCGGCGTTTAAGGGGTTGAGGGCAATGTGGTAAACAAATTGGCCATCGTAGCCAATCGTGCCGTGGGGGTCGCCCTGGCTGTAGCGCGTGCCCAGGCGGACAAAGGCCAGCGGGTTCCATTGGTTAGTTGCCAGAACAAGCAGGGTAAAAGCAACGGTTACGCCCAATACCAACAGGGTGGGGCCAAAGTGTTTCCAAAATTGGTTGCCGGGTTTGGGGTTTATTCTTGATGGCTTCATGGGCAAGGCGGCTGTGCTTTAAATGTGACTATATCAGACACGTTCCGTTTAAAAAGGAGCAGACCGTCATCGCTAAAAATCAGGCCATAATCAGGATTATCCACAAATTTGGCCAGTTGGGCGCAATATTCTTCAACATACCGATAGGGCGTGAGACTGCTCTGCATATCCAGGGCAAGGTAATCGGCTGGCTTACCCTGGTGCGACACTTTGGGCAGGATAAAAATCCATTGGCGCTGACTCAAGCGCGGCACCAGGTTATTTTGGGCAGCCACGGCGGCTTGGGATGGAATAAGGCGGAGCATTTGTTCAGCTTTTTGGTGATGCCCGGTAACCACGGGCCAATCAAAATAACGGCCCAACGGCGTGTGGCCAAATTGGGCTTGATAAATGAGCGTGACCAGCAGCATTAACATTAACAGTGAATTTTGCAAAAAAGCCGGTTTAATGTGTTTGAATTTGGGGGTAGCGAATTTAATGAGACGGGACAGGCCATTGATGCCGGCCACAACCACAAAAGGAACTATAGGCGCTGACGAATGAAAACGGTCAAGTTGGTAGGTGGGAGGGTAGGTGGAGAGCGTATTGATCAACAGGGCGGGCAAAGCCATTAGCAAAGTCAGGGGGTCGAGTAAGGCGATAAAAGTGGTGGGCATGGTCAGGCGAAGCCAGTAAAATTGTTTGTCGCCGGAAAAAATCTGTTGGATAACTATATCAGGTCGGGTCAACATTGTGGTCATGATCTCTCCCAGGTTATCGCCTAAAGCCTGGTAACGATAGAAATGAAGGTTATTGCCTGCCAAACTAAAAGCGGGAATAATGATAAAATTGGCCATGACAAACCAGAACAGGCTGAGAACAACGGTTAGCCCCCCGATACGCCAATTTCGTTGGATAGCGGCCAGGTACAAACCCATCATAAAAATCAGAAGCGGCACGTCTTCCTGGCAGGCCATCGCCAAAACGGCCATAACCATAAAAAAACGATAATGGCGTTTAAACAAGGCCCACAGCGCCCAGGCCAATAAGGGGGCGGCCAGGGTGATGCCGTGGACGTCGAAAGTAATGGCTCCCTGCAGGGCCGGGAACAGCAAATAGATAACGGCAAAAACCAGGCCGGCTATGTGGCTATGTAATTTGGTTTGAGCGAGCCAATAAACGGGTATAGCGCCCGTCGAAACGATGATAACCTGAATAATAATTAAGGTTTGCGGCGCAGGAAACAGAGCGTAAAGCGGGGCGAAGAGCAAACCAATGGGGTCTACGTGGTCGCCCAGGCTAACGCTGCCAATTTCATGATAGGCGGTGATGAGAAAGGGGCGGCCATGCGCCATGTTCCATACCTTTTGCCCCCAAATGCCCAGGTCAAAACCGGCCGTTTGAAAGGTGGCGTGTTTTTGCAGGTTGTAGGCTATAAAAAAGATATTGTAGGCAATAAGTGTTAACAGCAGGCCAATCAGCGCCGGGGAGATTGACCGTTGCCGTTGAATTTTGGAAACCATAACTCACTTTGATGAAGCGCCAGCCAGTAAGGTGTCCGCATCACATTTGATGACCCGGTAGGGGCCGCTGGCAAAAACCGCCGGCACTTGAGGCATAATAAAGGTGGAACGATGAGTGACCAATTTTACAATTTCATCGTTCCAGGGTTGGTAAAAAAATTGTTCTTTAGCCAGATAATCGGGAACAAAATCTTGCATATTTAACACCAGATAACCGACATCGTATTGTTGGCAAAATTCCAGCATGGGTTGAGGGGTGGCGGCGTATTGGGCGTCAAAATATTGAATAAAAGGGGCATTGGGGTCGGGGAATAGGCTGCGAAACAATACACTGCGTTTGGAAAAAAGAGGGATGCCCTCCATTATGTCGGGGTCGCCGGCCAAAACCGTATCTTTTGGCAAAGAAGCAATGTATGCATAAAGATTACGCTCGTCCGGCGAAGGGTTGTGAGTTTTAAGACCCAGAGTTTTGGTATAGATTGTTGCCAGATAAACCACAGCGCCAGCTAATACAATCGCGCTTCCCCACTTAAGCAGATGTTGGGAAAATGGAGTCTTTGGCGACGCCTGCCACGAGAAAACTAGCCAAAATAAAACACTGGCCAGCAAGGGAACTAGGATACCGATGACCATTAACCCCATCAGCCAAAACGTGGGGATAAGCATGGCCTGGTTGGGCGAAAGAAAAAAGACAATGCCCAACGCTAAACCCAGGGTGAAAATAAAAAAAATAATTAACCGGACATTTTTTGCCAACCAGTCAGGAAGGTAACGGATAAAATCCACCCAGTTCAGGCCGACGAAAAAAAGGGGCGTCACAAAAAGCGCGCTACGGGTATAACGCGAGGGCCAATACAAGGCATTAGACGATAAAGCAAACACAAAAAACAAAGAAAGCAGGTACATAATAATCCCGGCTGCCAACAGATGCCACACCGTACCGGGCGCTCGCCGTAGCGATGAGCGGCCAACCACTTTGTAAATCAAAAAGGATAATATCAACAACACCAGAAAATTGGTCACGTCGGCTCCGGTATCAAAAATGCCGGCCCGGCCCAAAAAAGGGAACCCAATGAACAAAGGCACAGAGCCGCCGGATTGATGTAACGGATTCTGAGAAAGAGAAGGTTGTGCCTGAATCTCAGAGGTGGAGACCGCCGCAGTGGAGGGAGATAACCAGCCAAGTGGAACCGCCAAAGCTAAAGCCACAATTGCCGCTGCCAGCAAGAGAACCACTATAAAGGGCACTAACCCGGAACGATTGATAAACGATAATTTAAAGGGATGTTCAATTTTAACCAATGATAAGCCATAAGTTATAACCATCAGCGGGAAGCAAGGCAAATAGATGAGCGCGCCCATCAAAAGCAGCAAAGCGGCGCCAAGATATTGTTGGCGGGTCAAGTAATACAGAAAAACAATTAACAAGGGAAGGGCAAAGGCTCTTTGCAAGCCGGTAAAAATTGAGATGGATTGGGGAGAAGCAAGGATAAAAAAAATAAAAAGAAGGCCCAAGCTGAACCCGGTTAAATTGTTCTCTAGCCACCGGCCCAGCTTGAATAAGTAAATAAGGCAGATTGGCGCCAGTACCAGAATAGATAACTTGGTTAACCAAACGTAATCAATGAACGCGCTGGCCAGGTAGAAAAATAAACCATAACCCAGGCTAAGGGGATAGAGCAAGAGGTGAAAGCCCCATACATCAATCTGGAACATGACTTCGTTTGAAATGTAGAGATAGTCTGTGGCAAACAAGGTTGGGTCCTGAGCGCGGGCCATCCAATAAAAGTTTTGCACGTCTCTGACAACACGATATTGGTCCCACAGGTAAGATGATAGGGTCCACATTGCCAGCAAAAGGAATATAAAAACAGCCATAACCAGCAGACGGCGTCCCCAACTTGATGTAGACAAATCACAAATCATAACGCAGCAAAACTCCGTTAAACAGATTATAAACTCATGCTTCTAAATTTTGCGCCTTGTCCAATTGGGCTTCGATAAAATCCACGGTACATTCAACCGCCTTCCCTTCATGCCGGCACCAATCTTTGGCAAACGCCTCTTGTTTTTGCAAAAGAAGTTCCATTTGGGCTTTATCTTGCAGCAATGTATTAACCATCTGTCCTACTTGATGCGGCGCAACGGGTAAATAAGCGCCTGCTTTGGTATATCCAATTGGATCAAGCGTAGTGGGCAAATCAAGGCCGAGATTGGGCTTACCAAACACGCTTGCCTCAACCATCGTGGTAGAACAGAAACTAATATGTAAATCGGCGGCAGCCAATAGCGTATAAAAATCCACTTCTTCTTCTATGACTATCACTTGCTTAAGATGACGCTGTTTAATGGCATGTTGCCATAGTAGACGCGTTTTTTCAGCCGGATGTAACTTAATAATCCAATAAACTGGAGAAGTAAACGTTTTTTGAATGCTATCCAAAATTTCAGGATAGAGGCCCTGAACAGTCGGATTGGAGGCATAAAGTATAACCGGCGCGGTTGCGGGAATATTCAACCGGGTCAATATATCCCCCCGAGGCGTAAACGATTTTAACAACGAATCCAGCCGGGGAAATCCACAGACCACAACGTTATCGGCAGTATAAACTGCCGACTCCACTACCACACGTTTGGCATAATCTCCCCAGGCCACCAAAAAGTCACACAGCGGAAGTTGCGACTTATTTCTTAGATGGGGCGGAATACGATATGAGATATGATTTTGACCAATGATGCCGTGTTGCTGTTCAACTGTTGGGATACGTAATAACTTGGCGGCTATATTTACCGGCGTTACCAGCGTGCAATAAGCGCAATCTATAAACAGTAGTTTGGGACGCCAGCACTTCAGCAGCCAATACCACAATTTAACGCCACTCTCCAGATGAGCCGCCTTAAAAAACGCCTCCCGTACCAACGGCAGAAGCGATGAGGAGATATCATATTCCTGGTAGCGCATATAAGCAGCCAAAGATGATTGACCCTCTGCCCACACTTTCTGCCACTTACGAACAATATAATAATGACCAACCAGCCAATTGAGACGAGGATGGCTCAAAGCCAGTAGCAGGTCGCTGGAAAAAAACAAGCGCCGGAACCACAGCCCGCGCCACAAAGCATTTACCGCATATCGCTCAACAAATGTTATCCGTTTCCCTCGAGTCTGCAATAATTGAGCAATTTCTCCCATATACACATCCCGCAGTTCCTGCTTCTGACCAATTGCCTTGTTTCGGATTGAATTTGCAGATGAAAAGAAACAAATGTCGGGATGCCTGAGCAGATTGTAAATCATACAGACAATACTCAGCCCTACCCGAACAACTAGCAAAATCAGATGGGAAGAGGGAAAAATAGTCCGGCCTGCATGCTTTACCATTTTAGGTTTAATTTGAAGAGCGGCTCCGGTAAAAAGCTGGCGGGCTATTTGAATGATAACCTCATGCGAGCCATAAATAGTTATCATTTTGGGTTGAAACTGCCTGTACACGGCTGATAAAAAATCAATCCAGGCAAAAGAATTGCTAAAATCCGATAAACTGGGTTCCGCTTTAGCATAGATTAAGGTCCACCAGATGCTATAACCATCAATCGCCAATATGTCTTGTAAATGAGTTTGCGCCGTGAATTGAAACAACCACTCCCGCGCTACTGCCCAATAATCAGGCACCACCAATAAATCGGCGGTGATATCCAGATAAGTTTGCTCTGCCCCAACCTTATAAACCATAAAGGGAAAATTACAAAAGTCAGTAATTATATCGCCATCAACCGCCATCCCCGTCTTTACCAGCGCGTTTATAGTTTGATGACTCAGGGGGGTTAGAATGTGTAAATTTGTAGAGCTTTCCATAACCCTAACTCAAAGATGTTTTTTGACCACCGATATTAGGCCCAATTAAGACCAGGTAGGCAATAATACCATAGGCAATAACCAAAGCAAACTTCATTAACAATGCCCCCCCCTCAAATATGCCCAGGCGCGAAGTAACCAGCGTTGCTGTCAAAACAATCAAAACAACCGCCCCATATTTCCCCAGAGGATAATTAAGATGTTGATATTTTTGTCCCACAAAAAAGACCAGAAAGAAGAGCACACCCTGGGTGACTGTGGTTGTCCATGCTGCCGCAATTGCGCCATAGCGTGGTATCAGCCATAGATTGAACACAATATTTAATCCGGCGGCCAGGCCGGTTAAAAATGGAATGATGGTTGTTTTGCCATAGTAAAAGAGAGGCGAAACCGCCAAATAATAGAAACCTATCAGTAAATATCCAAACAAAATTGGCGGCACATAGAATACCGCATGATAGTAGGTTGGCGGCATCAGGATATAAACCGCCTCACCGATGAACAGCACCCCCAATAGACAAATACCTCCGGTCAAGACCACATAAATAGATACAACTTTAATAATTTTTGGCCCGGGTTGAAGTTCGGTTTGCATAAGGTTATAATAATAGGGTACCCAGGCCTGATTGATCCCCCCCACCAACACGAGCATCGACATTCCCATCATATAACCAACATTATACAAACCTATTTCGGCCAGGGAGACAAAACCGTCCATAATAAAACGGTCGGCGGCCAATAGGATTTGTCCAAAAATGGCATGGGGCACTAACGGTAAACCAAAAACCAGGCTCATCCGCACATAGGCCCATTTAAAACGCCAGGTAAACCAGTTTTTTCTAAACAGGTACAGCACAATCAGGGCAGTGATGAGGCTGACCGTAAGTTGGCTCAACATCATCCCATAGGCCCTTAAGCCCAGGATAACTACCAGAATAACGGTGGCTACTACGTCTAGCCCAAATTTGCCGTATTGAATATATACAAACTCGCGGGCCTTTTGTTGGGCCTGGTAAAGAGATATTGGAATTTGGGTTAAAGACAAGGTATAAGTGGCCCACAACATCAAACGCACATACGGATCAAAAGGAATTGTGCTGCCTATATAACCTGACCAAAGCGCTGGCCCCCATATATTTAAAGCGACAACAACAACCCCTGGCAGGGCCATTTGAAATATCACCACCGAAGTGACGTAACTTTTTTGTTCAGTTATATCATCCAGGTAATCATAGTAATGACGTGTGGCCGAACCCTGTAACCCCATCAATAACAAAGTATATAATACCCCACCATACACCGTCAGGGTGCCGGTAATGCCATAATCTTCGGGTGTAAGAAAACGGGCCCAAAGCGGGATTAATAAAAAGGCAAACGCTTTTTGCACCACATTGCCCGAAATGTAAAGCCCAGCATTTGTGACAAGTTTATTATTTTTTACCCCTTGCCAGTAACGGTCTATTTGCAGAAGTTTTTTAATGGTCAAAGATACCTCAAAACTCAGGATGTTCAGGTTGATATTGAGCATTATGGTCTTGCCACCAAGCGCGGATGCTGCCCAGAGGGACAATCCACGCCCCACGCTGCTGACATTCCTGGATGATACGGATATACATGCCCTGATAATCTTCCGCTTCCCACTTATTGAACATCCGTTGATGCCAATCTAGCGTTAACACACCTTTGGCTGCTTCAACGTGATCAACAAGATGTATCGCTTCCTGCCAGGGGTTAGGGCAACGCATAAGCGGGCCATCCATGATGGCAAACGGGATTTGCAAAACGGGTATTTTAGTCCCGGTTAGCGGGTCAAACGGATAGAACGGCCAGCATGTTCCCCAACGCAAGCCAACTTGATTGGCATATCCCAGAGTGGAATCATAGGCAAACCCTAATTGAGCATGAATATACCAGGTTTCGGGTATTTGCAGATTTAAGTAATGCTGCCGCGTGCCGGCAATGGGATGTCCAACAATTGCTTCAAGCCTTTTCTTTTCCTGTTCCAGCAACGCCCCATCCCGGTAAGAGTGATACGAGCCATGCACGCCTATCTCCCAACCCGCCCTATCCAATTCGCGAATCGCCTGTTGCAAGCGCGGGTTATCTAACGTATAACGTCCCCAAAAGAGGATGAAAGATTTAGGGTTGCTTAATCTGACTTTGCCTCGCTCGTCCATAAAAAAAAATGTGGAGCGAACCCCAAGATTATCCTCCAATTCCATCATTCGCTCAAAATTCCAGTAGGGGTCATCCCCGCGTAGCCAGGCTCCAATTGAGTTAATCTGTTTTTGAAATTGGTCAAGCCGCCGCCGGGCTATGGCGCGGGCAATATAGTATATAAATTGCCATCGTTTGGTTACCCGATCCACATCGTGGGAAAGGGCCAGGGCAAAGGAACATCCGTCAGGCCACTGAATTGAGATTGAGGGGTCAACATTTAACTTCATACCGGGTTATGCCTTTCAAATACGCCCAGGATTCAGTAATTTCTGCTTGAGCCAATCAAGCCCTCCAACAACCTGCGCTTTTTGCTGCCCCCACTCAAAGAGCTTGGCTCTGGCCGTTTGGGTTCGGATTTCATAATAGGGGGTTAACCGTCCCCCCAGTTGGCTTTTATGACGGGCAATAGCCGGCACATTTGCCCCATTCAAATCAAAACAGGTAAAGCCCTCCCTGGCTAATTGCTCTATCACCGTCCATAACATAAAAGAGGCGACCCCCAATTTCAGGTATTCAGGGTTTGTACCGGCTACCCACTCATGAATGACTCCTCGATAATCCTTCACAATTCCCAACCCGGAGATTGCCTGACCCTCCCGCCTGGCGATATATATGGCCAAACGCGCTTCGGCTTTAAGCACTTCACACAAGCCACAAAATGAGCTTTCGTCAACATAAATCCGGCGACCCTGTTTTTCATAGGTGCCATGATAGAGTTGGTAAAGAGTTTTGGAATCTGCGTTACATTCCAACTCAATTTTCTCCCGCTCACACTTGCGCACTTGGCGACGAAAAGCCTCATAAGTCTGTTCCCATAGTTGACCCGGCTTAGAAATATCAATCAGATAAGTATAACGAATCTTACTGCTCCAACCAAGCCAACTAAAAGGACGGATATCTGTCAGAGCCGGATGGTTTATAATGTCAACAACATCCGCTTCTGTGGCTAAAACTCTGGCTAATAACTCCAGAACCGCTAACCTATAGGAGGCGCACCGCGCTTCTTTATCGCTATCTCGGGGTTGAATAATAATGGAATTATAAGGCGTTATCGGGAGAAAGCCGGCCACTTTTATAAAGGACAGCAGTTTAAAGGAGACAAGCCCTGTTCCAGCAACCAATTCTTCATTACGATAAACGCCCCATATTCTCAGTTCACGGTTAAATAACCGGGCGACAGCATTCAACCAAGCAGTACTATTAAAGATACTACCCGTTTGGGCGGTGGCAACCAGGCAATCCCACGCCTGATACTCGTCGGGTTTTAACAACCTGATCTGGTATGGACTCATTTTATCTTTTGACGTAAATCCCTTGTTATAAATACGTCCCCAAAGGGGTCTGCCCGACATTTTAGGAGGACCAGGGGTTGTGGGTGGGCGTCCCCCCAATTCCCCCTGTGCTTTCCAAAAATTTTGAACGCACTCTCCCCAAAACAACGCTATTTGGGTTTCATCACCGCATGAAACCTGTACATATAATGCACTGAGCCAAAAAATTTTACAGACATGCTATACCTGCCTGCCAACTTTCTGAAATCTCGCAGGCTATACCAGGTGCCCATTTTACCCAGCCGGTTTAAAAAAAGGGAGCGAAGCCACAGCAGTAGCCCTCCTCCAGTTCGTTTTAGGGCTAAGTCACCAACGTAAAAGTTAAAACGCTGCGTTTTCCAGGGCACAGAAGCACAGATAAACCGGGATTCTGAGTGCATCATTGATTTAGCATTTATAAAATGGTTCTCAAGCATGCCGTGATTAAAATATTGAACCACCCCCATTGAGATGATTAAATCATATTTGTGATCATCCTGATATGAAGCGCCGTCGGCGCATTCTAGCTCAACTTGAGGATGCTCTTTTTTGAAAAGAGCCAGCATAGAGTCTGAAAAATCTATACCTTTATACTGCGCCTGCTCAAGACCCATATAAGGATAAAGCGCCCCATTACCGCAGCCAATCTCCAAGACACGTTGGGGATGTATATCCGCAAAAAGGATTTTTAATTCCGCAGCATAACGCTGGTGGTACTCATCGGTACCTTCTCCATACAGGGGTGTTGTTTGTCCTTGCCAATATGCCTGCCATTTTGCCAAGGTAGACACGGATAATTCCTCCTGCTGTCAAAATGAGAGCATCACGTCCCGCACAATTCCCACTGTAAAGGCGTGCCCTTTTTAATATCACGCGCGGCGTGTCGCCCCAGCACTTCATCCAGATAACGAGGATGCAAACCATGCCCGGGGCGGATTGAACGGACATTCATCTCGGTAAAAACTTCACCCGCCAGCACATCCTGCACCACAAATAGAGAACGACGAAAAATCCGGCTGTTCATCTCTGGTGGCGTGACTTCATAAGATACCTGGCCCAATGCCTGCTCGGCCACCCGAACAGCCTCAACCATCGCCTTAAATTCGTGCGGCTCCAGGGAAAAGGCGCTGTCAGGGCCGGGGATATTACGGGAGAGGGTCAAATGTTTTTCCACCACCGTCGCTCCCAGGGCCACCGCCGCTACCGGCACGGCAATCCCCAAAGTATGGTCAGACAATCCAGCGGGCACCCCAAACGCCTCGGCTAAATGAGGAACCGTCCGCAGATTCATCTCCGCCGGGGGAGCGGGATAGGCGCTGGTGCATTTGAGCAAAACCAGTTGGGCGTTGCCCGCCGCCCGAATGGTCTGAACCGCCTCATCAATCTCGGCCAGGGTGCCCATGCCGGTAGACATGATAATGGGCTTGCCGGTTTGAGCAATGCGCCGGATAAGGGGCAAATCTATCACTTCAAACGAGGCAATCTTGTAGGCCGGCACCTCCATTGCTTCTAAAAAATCCACAGCCGTTTTATCAAAAGGAGTGGAAAAAAGGGCCAGGTCTAACTCATCGGCCAGCGCTTTCAACTTGGGCTGCCATTCCCAGGGGGTATAAGCCTGTCCATAGAGTTCATAAAGCTTACGACCGGCCCAAATAGTCCCTGCCCCAATTTGAAAATATTCATTATCGCAGTCAATGGTTATTGTATCCGGGGTATACGTTTGGAGTTTGACCGCATCGGCGCCAGCCTCTTTGGCCGCTTCAAGCAGTTTAACTGCCCGGGCAAAATCCTGGTTATGATTGGCCGACATTTCGGCGATGATATAAACCGGGCTGCCGGGTCCAATGAAACGGTTATTGATTTTGATAGTCATTCGAACGATCTTCATCTGATAAAATAAACGAAAACGTTTTTACAAGTTGTTCATCTGTTAACCCTAAGCCTATTTTATCAGAAATACGCCGGAGATATTTGTTTACCTCTTTTTCTAACACGTGGTCAGGTATATTAGTCATATTAAATCTCAGGTCCTGTCGATCTCCCATTTGCATCAAATATGATTCCAAATCATCAGCGAACCCTTTTTGTTTAGCCACCTCAAACATAGGAGTGCCGGGCTGGGGTAAAAGATATCCCGCGCTGGAGTAAAGATTAAGTTCATAACAAACATCAAATGTATCCTTAAGGGTTTCTACCGTTTCTTGAGGATACCCCAGAACAAGACTGGTAAAAGTCTTGATTCCTGCTTTGTCCAGTGCTCTTTTTTGCTTTTTGAAATCTTCTACTTTTAACTTTTTATTCATAGTTTTGAGAATTTCCGGATTCCCTGACTCCAGAGAATAGCCAAAACTTTGACAGCCGCCCTCTTTTAGTTTGAACAAAAGATCTAAATTATTCTCAGTGAAAAGATTGCCGCGTATGTCGGCATTCCAATAGAATTTTAAGTCACTGGAGAGTAAAGCATCTGCAAATGCTTCCGTCTGCTTTATACTCAAAAAGGTGAGTTCATCAAAGAAATTAATGTAATTGATGCCATATTTTTCCTGAAGGGTCGCCACTTCTGCAATAATTGATTCGGGAGAGCGATACCGATACTTGGCGTATTGAAACACATGATAGCAGAACGAGCAGCCAAAAGGGCAGCCGCGAGCGGTGTTCACTACAAAGGCTTTTATTTGTTCCTTGGGTATCGGATAAGGTTCAGGCACATCCTGAATGGACTTGCTGAGATACAAATTCATATCAAACAAATCCCAGTCCGGAAAAGGAATTGTATTAATATCTTTGATGATTTCGGCATAGCCTGTATCCACCATGTGACCATCATCCAGAAAAACAATCCCCTTTACATCTGACAGAGAGGTTTTGCCTTCTAAAGCTTTCATAATGTTGATTATGGTGATGTCACCTTCGCCCTTGACGGCAATATCCACCTCTGTATACGTTAGCAGATGTTCCGGAATGGAAGATGCCACGGAATTGCCGGCAATGATCGTAGCTCCAGGATTTGTTCTTTTGGCAATAGACACCACTTTTTTAGCATACTTATATCCGGAAACCAGGGTCCCCAAGGCGATAACTTTATAAGATTTTTTGCCAAGCAATTCTGCCAATTCTGCATCAGAATGGCGATGCGCCTCAAGGTCAATAATGTCGAATTCATATCCATTTCGTTTCAATGCCGTGGCAACATAAGCAAGTCCGGTTGGAAAGTAGGCCTTATCCATATAAGGCCGCACAGAAACATTAATTAAAACAATATTCATGATAAAATCTATTCCCTATCAAAATAATAAACCTACAAACGCACCTTAAAACCGCGCTCTTGAAGATAGTGTTTTGCTTCCAATGGTGTTTGTTGCGTAAAGTGAAAGATACTGGCAGCTGCCAACGCTGAGGCTTTTCCTTCTCGCAATGCTTCAACCATATGTTCATAATTTCCTGCGCCACCCGAAGCAATGACCGGGATAGACACAGCTTCACTGACGGCACGGGTTAGTTCAAGGTCATAGCCGGTCATCGTTCCATCACAATCAATCGAAGTCAACAGAATTTCGCCTGCGCCCAATTTTTCAACCTCTCGGGCCCACATCACCGGCTCAAGTCCTGCCGGTTGCGTTCCTGAATGGGTATACACCTCATACCCCCGGCCTGTTTGTTTGGCATCAATAGACACAACAACGCACTGAACCCCAAACTTTTGCGCGGCCTGTCTAATCAGGGCGGGGTTTTCCACCGCGGCGGTATTGATGGAGACCTTATCCGCGCCAACCTGAAGCATGTGCCGGACATCATCTATAGTACGCACGCCGCCGCCAACGGTCATGGGCATAAAACATTCATCGGCCAGGTCATCCACTGTTTCAAAGTCGGGCGGGCGCTCGTCATTTGTAGCCGTAATATCCAAAAAAACCAATTCATCAACCCCGCGCATATTATAAACCTTGATGGCCTGCATGGCGCTGCCCACTCGCCGCCAAGAATCAAAACTCACGCCTTTAACCAGGCCCACATCTTTAAATAGGAGCGTGGGCATAATCCGCACTTTGAGCATAAACTGTCCCTCAAATAGCCAAAAAGTTCTTAAGGACCTGAAATCCCAACTGCTGGCTTTTTTCTGGATGAAATTGCACCCCCCAAATCCAATCACGGCCTACCGCGGAGACAAACTGACCGCAATAAGGAGTATAGGCCAGGATATTTTGAGGTTTGGCGCAGCCAAAATGGTAACTATGGACAAAATAAAAATCCTTACCCGATGGCACCCCCTCAAATAGCCAGGAGGTCCGGTTAAAAATGACTTCATTCCAGCCAATATGGGGAATGCGAGTGGTATTATCAAGCGGCTGCAACCGCTGCACCTCCCCCTCAATCCAGCCTAAACCGGCGGTTTCACCGCCTTCCCAACCTTTTGTCGCCAACAACTGCATGCCCAAACAAATTCCCAAAAAAGGGATTTGTTTACCAAACACCTGTTCCGCCAGGATTTCATCAAGCGACCGCTGCCTGATGTTACGCATCGCGTCGGGAAAGGCCCCCACGCCGGGCAAGATGATACGATGAGCAATCTCAAAATCACCGGCCTCGTCAGTGACCATCGGCTGGCCGCCACATTCTTCCACGGCCCGGGCCACGGAGTCCAGGTTGCACATGCCGTAATCAACAATAGCCACTTTATTCATCACGCTACTCGCAATTCACCCTCAATCTTGTAATTTGGCGCCTACCTCAGAACCTGCCAGCATGCGGTATCCCAGGGTAAGGCGCTCCAGGGTTGTTGTCTCGTCGTCGCTAGCCACGTTATCATAATTAATTTTGGTAAGATTGCCATGCCGGTCCTTAACCAGGTTGCCGCGCGTGTCACAAACAAAAAGTTTTTTGTTGGTAAAACGGTCACAAACCCCAACAAATTCATCCAGGCTCATATCAATATCATCCAAAATTTCCTCAAGGGGCACGCCCAGGTATACCCACGGAAATTTCCCGTCGTGCTTTTTGACCAATTTAACCGCATCGTTTCTTGAAAGACGGCCGCGCCGGACATGCATGCACGCCAAATCAGTGGCCCGGCCAAAACCATATTTTAAGAATTTAAAATAATCGTGGATGCCGGTCTGCGCATTATCCAGGTTCTCATAATTTACCAGCGACCCCTCCACCGGTTGGTGATAAGTTTCAAATCCATGCGCCTGCGAGAAGAGGGCGTTCCCATACCCATCCCAGGGCAGGTAATACCCTAAAAAGATGCCGGTGACGCCTGACCGCTGCAACTCCTCGTCGGAGGGGTAGGTATATTGGATAAGGTGTCTGGCCTCAATACCTGCCTGTCCAATCAAGTCTGAAACACGCAGTCCCAACAACCCGCCAAATTCTTCTAACCAACGGCGGGTTAATACATTGTTTTCTGCCGCCGCCGCCGGACCGCCATACTCATTCTGGGAGTTTTCTCCCCAAACAATCAACGGAATATTGAACTGAACCGCAATACGTACCGGGATAGTAAAAATGGTAACATGCTCAGGCCACGAGATGTCTCCCACCTGGGTGAGAGCCAAGCGGTTTATGTTTCGTCTCACCACCGGATTGACAGTCACCTCAACGTAATCAACACCCTGGAGTTTCAGGTTTTCAATATTTCGCCTGCCGATGGCGGATAGTTTATCCGTGGTAGCCGTAACGCATAGGGGGTTCATGCCCAGTTCTAATATGCGGAGCGTTTGATAATGGCTGTCTTTACCGCCGCTGACAGGGATAACGCAGTCATAGTTATTGCCATTCTTAGAACGATAACGCTCAAGAATAGCAAGCAGCTCTTGCCGGCGTTGGTCCCAATCTATCTCCTGCCGCCGTTCATAATTGCGGCAGGCATTACAAACGCCCGTCTCATCAATGTAAAGGTCTGGTTTGGTTTCAGGCATAATACAGCGTTTACAATATTTAATATATCTCATTTTACATTCTCCTAAAGGTTGAACACTATTGGCTATTTCTATCTCTCTGCCAAACAAAGTGTAAGGCCTGTTGTCCTTTAATAACTGTTGTTCCTACCTGCTCAAAACCTGCCGTGATAAAAGCGCGAACAGAGGCGTGATTGGGTGGGGTCACATAGGCATGCACAACCCCCACCCTGGTCAAGGCAAAAAGTTTTTCACCACCACGCTCAATGAGGGCAGGGCCATAACCCTGGCCGCGAAACTCTTTGGCCACACTGATAGAAATCACCGCCTCATTCTTCTCATCAATCTCATAACGAACTTGCCCAATGGGTATATCCTGCTCATTCAGGGCCAAAAAAAGGAGAACTTTTGAGTCGGTGAGCTTTTGCTGAAACCAGGCCAGATGTTGCTCCCATGGAATAAAATCTGAAGAAAAGGATACTTTACGCGCCTCCGGGTCGTTGGCCCATTCCCAAATTAATTGGCAATCACTTTTTTGAGCCGGTCTTAATTTTAGGTTAAATTTTTTAACTGCCTCAACACTCTCTGGCATCCCTCACCATCCACTAAATCGCGTCCCAGTTGCGACATAGACTGCCGCACTCTTACTGCCGATAATTGCTGGGCGGCCTGACTTATTTGGTCAGAAAGATTGTGACCATCTAAATGAATGGCAATTTTCCTGGCGTCCAGGCATTTGGCCACGGGATGTTGATTATCGGCCAGAACCAGGAGCAGGCTGGGCAAGCCCATAAAAGCAAGTTCCCAGGCCGTACTCCCGGCGGCAGCTATGGCAATATCGGCCCAGGCCATAAGTTCAGGCATATTCAGCACATCCTTCCGCAAACAGATGGACAAAGAGGAACAATTGAGCGCCGAGCGAAGTTCTGCCTCGTGAGGATTGTTTGCGCCAATCACAACAACCGCTGCCAAGTTTTCAATGGGAACCTTCTCTAAAGCCTGCACCACGGCCAGCGTAACATTCTCCGGGTCGGCGCCGCCAAGCGTGACCAATATCTTGCGTCCCGTTTGAGAAATTTCTCTGGCCCAATTGCGCCATTGCGTAAACTCTCGCCGTAAAAGGATGTAGGGCGTTCCCAACAACAGTTGGGTGGACGCCTCTCGATGAGCATACAAACCCTCATGGGCATAGATATTTTGATTCAACACCACATCGGCGTAATAATGATGGGCGTGGCCGTAATCATCAAGGTACAAAAGTTTTAACCCTGATTCTTTGATGATGCGTTGATAACCGGCCAAAAAGTGATACCCATCAACCACCACCCACAACGCTTTCTGCTCATGGGCCAGGTTCGCCGTCTGGGTTGCATCCTCAACACTGCCCGGCTCAACCGGCAAATTAACCCAGGCCATCCCCTCAGATGTTAAACGGTCTGCAAGGGCGGTATTGGCCGCTGCCATCACAAAACTCACGCTGCCGCCGGCGTCCTGCCAGGCCTGAGCCAGAGCCAGGCAGCGCATTACGTGGCCGGAACCAATGCGGGTATTGGCGTCGGCCCGGATAACCAGTCTTTTTGTTCCAGCAGTCATGCGTCTTGTAATGATTTCTGGCAAATACGACGATTCAAATCTATCAGGTCGGGTTCTTGAGCCAATAAGCTGAGTACATCTTGCCAGTTAAAAGTTTCGTTATTATCTAATCGAGCATATATGGATTGGGCAAATTCCAAATCTTCAGGCGTATCTACTGTCCAACGATAATCACTGTGGTTTGTCTCAGCCGTAATAGCCAACAAAGAAAACTTATCAGGGTTTTGATAAATATAGGGGGTTACATGCACTCGTTGATAAATTTCAACTGCTTCTTGCCAGGCCAAACTCAAGGTTTCAAACTTCATCACTTCCACATCCAGGCCCCGGGGGTAAGTGCGCTCCAAAACGTTACTGGCATAATCGGGTTGTTTTGCCAGAAATACACTAACAACCTTGTCTATCACCGTTGGTTCAATAAAGGGACAATCGGCCGTGATACGAACCACTCCTTCAGCCCGGTGAGCCTGCGCGGCCTGATAAAATCTATCCAAAACATCCTCTTCACTCCCACAAAAGTAAGATACGCCAAGATGTTTGCACTCGGCCACAATAGCCTGGTCCGCCGGTTCAACCGTGGTGGCCACAACCACCTCGTTCACAAGACAAGCCTGTTTGGCCCGGTTTATTACCCGCGCCAGCATTGTTTTTTCACCAATAGGTTTAAGCACTTTACCCGGTAAACGGGTGCTGCCCATACGGGCCTGGGTAATGGCAACAACACGCATCCGTTTTATACTTTCTTGAGCAGAAACATTGAATCTACATTATCACTATCAAGGTGATAAATTTTTTCTTCTTTAACCAAGGCCAAATCAGCAAATAAATCAAGATATAGTTTGGCAAAATTGGTTTTCCAGAGCAGGTTCGCGTGCTCCCTGTATGAAATTTCAGTGTACGCATCAGCGTAATACTCAAATCCCCAAATATAATGTTTGGCACATCTGTATATTTCTTGTAACGCCCCGGCCATATCAGCCGGGCTGATATGGATAAGCACCCCGGAAGTAAAAACCAAATCAAAGTAATCGTCCTCGTAGGGAATATCAAAGGCCGACCCCTCAATGATATTAATTTGCCGGGTGCGCGATTTGGAAAGCTCAACCGCATAACTTTGTAATTCTATCCCATAAAGATTACGGAAGCCCATCTGCTGCAAACATAACAACTGATTGCCCACATTGGAGCCAACTTCCAGAATCCGAATGGAAGGGTCTATTCCTTTTAAAAACCTCTGATTCAATTCGGTTCTGGTCAGGCCATACCGGCTTTTGTACAAAGCCTCCATCTCTTCTAACGACATAGCATTTCTATTGGTGTATTCCTGGCCAAATGTGTTTGCCCAGGTTTTCATTTGTTCAGTCAATTTTGACATATCACCCCCTCAAATATGGTAGGCTGTTATAACTTTGTGTATTGCCTTAATGACATCATCCACATCCTGGTTGGTCATGGCCGGGAAGAGGGGGAGTGACATCAATTGCTCATAGGCTGCTTCGGCTACAGGGCACAACCCCGGCCCGGTTTTTAAATGCCGACGATAGAAAGGATGTAAATGCACCGGGATGTAATGCACATTCACCCCTATTCTCTCGGCCCGTAGGGCCTTAAAAATTACCGACCGGTCAACTTGCAATTGGTCCAGGTTAAGACGAATAACATAGAGGTGATAAGCATGGCTAACCTGGGGCCGGACTGGTAGGAGGGCGATGGCCGGAATATCGGCCAGGGCCTGGTCATATTGGTGGGCAATTGCCTGCCGGCGCGCGACCCACGTCTCCAGTTTGCGAAGCTGGCTCAGGCCCAGGGCGCAATTTATATCGGGCAGCCGATAGTTATAGCCCAAATCTATCATTTCATAAAACCAGGAACCCTGCGCCTCACGTTGTTGGTAATCGCTGGTAATTCCATGATTACGGAACATGCGCATTCGTTGAGCAAAATCGGGGTTATCGGTGGTAATAACTCCTCCCTCGCCGGTGGTGATATGTTTGACCGGATGCAAACTGAAGACATTCAAATCTGCCAGCCCCCCCACCGGACGGGTTTTGTAACTGCCGCCCAGGGCATGGCAAGCGTCTGCCACCAGGGGCAGATGATGTTGATTAGCAATCGCGCACAGGGCATCGTAATCACACGGTTGCCCGGCATAGTCTACGGCAATGATGGCCCTGGTTCGGGCAGTGATTTTTGCTTCAACCTGCTCCGGGGCCAACAGCAATGTTTCAGAATCAACGTCGGCAAAAACAGGCGTTCCTCCCTGAAAAACCACACAATTGGCTGTCGCGGCAAATGTCAGAGGCGGCAGAATCACTTCATCCCCGGGTTTAATGTTAAGGGCATACATGGCCGCATGCAAAGCCGCTGTTCCAGAGCTAACCGCTATGGCGCAGGTGGTTTTAACTTTGTTAGCAAAAGCGGCTTCAAACTCGGCCACGGTAGGGCCGGTGGTCAACCAATCGCCCCGCAAAACTTGTTCAACCGCTGCAATGTCAGCTTCATCAATAACCTGATGGCCATAAGGCAAAACTTCTGAACGTATTGGCGGGCCGCCATTAATGGCTAATTGCATAATTAAGCCTCATCAAGCATTTGGCGTAATTCATCTTTGGTTAACCACCATTCATTAGTATCGCTGGAAAATTTTGTTCCCCTAGCCATAGGAGTCGCGCCCTCATACGCCGATTGTTCCCACCAGGGATGAACGGGCTGGATAAGATACATATCGTCAAACTCCAGGGTATGACGCGATTCGGCCAGCGAAACCAGCATCTCGTGCAGCTTTTCACCGGGCCTGATACCAATTATCTTATGCTCACACTCCGGGGCAATGACATCGGCCAAATCAACAACGCGCATGCTGGGAATTTTGGGCACAAACACTTCGCCGCCATGACTCAATTCAATCGCCTGGATAACAAAGTTTACGCCTTGCTCCAGCGTAATCCAAAAACGGGTCATATTTTTATCGGTAAGGGTGATGTAACCGGTTTTACGTTGCCTTTTGAATAAAGGGATTACACTCCCCCGGCTTCCTACCACATTACCGTATCGTACGCAACTAAAGCGGGCGCCCACCTCGCCAGAATAGGCGTTAGCTTGCACAAATAATTTTTCAGCCACTAATTTTGTGGCCCCGTACAGGTTGACCGGATTGACCGCTTTATCGGTGCTGAGGGCTATCACTTTGTTAACCCCGGCATCAATAGCGGCGTCAATAATGTTTGCTGCGCCGTCAATATTTGTCTTTACCGCTTCCAGGGGGTTGTACTCGCATGCGGGCACCTGTTTGAGAGCTGCGGCATGCACCACAATATCCACCTCTTGCATAGCCCGGTACAGGCGGTCTTTATCGCGCACATCGCCGATAAAATAACGCATGGGCGAGTCTTCCGTATCGGGATAAACTAAGCGCATCTCGTGCTGTTTCAATTCATCACGGCTGTAAATAATTAGTTTTTGGGGCTGATAATCGCGCAGCATAACTTCTGTAAATTTTTTACCAAAGGAGCCTGTCCCGCCAGTGATTAAAATAGTTTTACTCTGCCAGTTCATAATACCTCGTTCAAAATTGGAGTCACAAAACCGGATTCATTGATGATTCTGAATTACGTTTACAAGAAAACGGGTGACATCAATTTTTTCTGCCAGCAATTTTTCTCTTCGCTGCCGCCATTCTTTTTTGGCGTCTTTCTGCTCTAAAAATTCCACGGCTTTACTTAATGCCTGGGTGGGGTTGTAGTACGAATATACCAAATTATACCGCTCCATTAACTCCACAAAATTGCCCATACTCAAGGCCATTGATGAGGCTCTTACCGCCGGGGTGCCCAAAATACCGGCCTCTGTGGCCATCGTAGCTCCGTCTCCCATAAAAAGACGGGTATAATAAAGAACATCGTGAATGCGATGAGGGGGAACTGTGATGCGATAAGGTTCAAACTCCTCCGGCAATGGCGTTTCCGAAGTAATGAACACCCGTCCATAACGGCCAAACGTTTGCACAATCTCTCGCTTAAATTCAATAGAGAACCCATACTGACCAATATCGTGGCTGGCTTTCCAGGCCACAAAACGCAGGACAATGAAGGGTTCATCTTTGGATACGCCAAGTTCATCCAATACGCCCGCATCAGGTTTAAAATAATTTGGATGAAGATAAGCCAATTCATGGTAGCCCGCATAACGCGCGTGGCGTTTTCCCAGGTCGCGCATAAAACAGTCGGGCGTATAGATGGCGCTGGCAAAAGGGTAGGTTAAATACCGGTCTAAAGGGACAGGTTCACTATCGGTGAAAACAAGGGAGGGTTTACGCAACAATTTACAGACCGGCGCAATGAATAACCCGCCAATTTCAGTAACAACATCAGGCTTAAATTCCTGCATCAACCGCAACAAGGCCCATTCCCGTTTTAAAAATTCAGCGGCCAATCCCCAAAAACCTTTGCCAATGGCGGAAAGCACGCGATAGGGAAATTGATAATAATCCAATAAGGCCAGAGTCACATCCTTATCCCGCGCCGAAATCAAAACTTCGTGTCCTTGTTTCTGCAAATTCCAGATGACGTGTTTATAAAAATGAACATGCCCCGGATGCCCAACATCAATTAATACACGCATATCATCGTACTTTCAAATCTTTATTGTATTCCTGGTCAAACCACATGGCGAAAAAAAGAGATTGCAGGCCTGAAACAAAAAGAAACAGGGCAAACAAGGCGCTGGTCGCCACGACCGGCCCGACAAAAAGCCGGTAGAAAACCAGGTACAAGCCAATGATAAACCCGGCCGGAAATAAAATCAGGCCCATTAAATAAAAAAATACCAATGGATGAAAATCACGGATAATGTATTTCTCTTTCATCCGCCAGAAAAAAGATTTGATTAACAACCATGCTATCCGTGGCGCCACTTTCCAAAGACGAATACCCGACTTCTCGCCAATGTTATATATTGGCCGGATGGGGACATCCTGAACACGCTGATCAAAAATATTCAACATCACTAATAAATGATTG
>JAFGDY010000258.1 GCA_016931895.1 Anaerolineae bacterium | reverse complement strand
GTCACCGCTGAGATCGGCCAGGGTCTCGGTGCTGGCGGAATAAAAGCCACCATCGTTGGGCATGGGGAAATACAGTTTCCTGGCCTCGATATTGAGAAGCGCACGGCTGGGAGTGTCGTCGAGGTTCCAGCCTTCTTCTTCTTCATGGTTTCCCGTGGTCAGGTAGATTGGCACCGATTGACCTATCCCCCCGAAGTAACTGGTGCCGCGCCACTGTTGGTACCTGTTATTGTACGCGGATTGTGATTCGGCCACTTCGTCAACCATAAAAGTATCGCCAAGATCTACATGGAAATCCGGGCTGCCATTCAAGATATTCGTGGCTGTATTTGTGCCGAAAGTACCGTGAGAGTCTGACGTCACTGTAAATACGAATGACTCACCTTCAGCGCGCTGGGTGTGGAACGTGTGTTCAGCCCGTACTTCGGAATCACCATCAGTCACACTCCCATCCGCGTCGTAGACCATCCGGTAGTAATAGCGTGTATTGGGACTAAGACCTGTGATGGTGACTTCGTGCGGCTCACCGCCGGTAGCAGTTACCGGCGTCGTCTGCCCAGTGTACACCCCTGAAGAAGTCCCGTATTCATAATAGTACTCGATGGTCGAAGCAGGGACGATATTGATTGTGATCGAGGTATCTGTCGGCTTACCGAGCAGTTCCCCTCCGGTAAAGGTTGTCGTGTCCAACAGTGGCGCAGCCTGGGCCGGCGCCACGGCGCCGCCTACACCCAATAAACATACGATTAAAAGTGTTAAAAAGATAGGAAAAGTAAGGATACGCTTGGGGTTCATGATTGCTCCTCCTAAAGGATTACTAAAAAAGGGTTTGAATTTTGGCCGGATAGGACCAGCATAATTCCAGTCCTACTCCAATACATTATCTAAATAACCCAATGTAGGGCTGTCGGCTTACTGCTCATTGCCACCGATAGGTTATTAATGAATAGTCACACCAGATATGCCTTTTTCGGTAACGATACCGGTATCGTTACCGAAAAAGGCGCGAAATACGATCGCTCGTTCATGTTAAGAACGAACGAATTCGACAAAGGCTCTCTCGGTTGGAGAGATACCGGCTTACTGGCGACTATCTAGCGCCAGTTTGCTGACTTATTTTGATGGAAGGAAACGGCCCCAAAAATACTGACGCGAGTCAAAAACAGTCAAGTTTAATGATACATTACCTGTGTTTTGACATGATAATCCCAATAATCAGGGTATATCCAATTATTATAGGAATTACGCAGTTGAAAGGTAACAGTCACTTTTTGCTGAAAGTTTTACATAGAATTTGCTCAAATCAACCAAATTTTACAATGCTTAAGTGATTGTTACCTGATATTTTTTACCAACCACGTAAATCCTATCTTGGTGAAAATTTACAGAAAACAACTGAAAGGAATAGAAAAACTATCTCATATCTTCCTTAGAAAGCCATATAAAAAATATAGGAAAACGGTTAGAGTATACAAATTAGGGGATGACTTGCCGACAAAGGGGGGATGGGAGTTTAGACGAACCCCAGCGGAGGTAAAAATTATCCACCAGCCAGGTTGGCTGGCTTAATAATATGCGCGTGGTCAAACCGGGGATGGGTTATTGAGACCCACCCCCGGTAAAAATCAAATTAACGTTTGGTATACTGCGGCGCTTTGCGGGCCCGTTTGAGGCCGGGCTTTTTGCGCTCTTTGGCCCGGGCATCGCGGGTGAGCATGCCGTGTTCGCGCAAGATCTGGCGATAATCAGGGTCGGCTTTGAGCAAGGCCCGGGCAACGCCCAAACGCACCGCCTCCGCCTGCCCATTCACGCCGCCGCCGTTTACTTTAACACTAACGTTAAAACTGCCTTCCGCGCCGGTTACCTGCAAAGGTTGAACCGCGTTCATCCGGTCTACCGCCCGCGAAAAATACTCGGCCAGGGGCTTATCATTGGCTACAAAACTGCCTTCACCTTCCGGGTACAACCGCACTCGGGCGGTGGCCTCTTTGCGCCGGCCCAGTCCTTCGTAATAAGCTACTTGACTTTCTGCCATAATTCAACTCTCTTCTAATAATTATAGTTCGATGGGCTTGGGCTGCTGGGCCTGATGAGGGTGGTTGGGGCCAGCATACACCTTGAGCTTTTTGAACATTCGCCGCCCCAGCCGATTTCTGGGCAACATGCCGCGCACTGCGCTTTCGATCACCCGGTTGGGGAATTTTTGCAACTGATCCCGCAGGGTTACTTCCTTCAATCCACCGGGGTAACCGGAGTGGCGATAATATCTTTTCTGAACCATCTTTTGACCCGTCACGTGGATTTTTTCCGCATTGACCACAATCACGTAATCGCCGCAGTCTACGTGAGGGGTAAAACAAGCTTTATTTTTGCCGCGCAAAATTGAGGCGATTTGCGTTGCCAAACGGCCCAGGGTCTGTCCCTGCGCATCAACTACATACCAATCGCGCTGAATATCTTGCTCTCTGGCGCTTTGCGTTATCTTTGCTGTCATTTATTCCGTCTCCAGACAAAATACCATCTGTTTCACAGTTCCCCAATTCACCCAGGTAAAAATGAGAAAACTTTGGGTTTATCCGAGAACGCTATAATTACCCTTTATCGCGCTCCACTTCGTCGGGATAAGTCACCCGCACCAAACACAAACCTTGAGCCGGGGCGGGCGCCGCAGAGCGAGTCAAGTCTCGGGCCTCAAGAATTTGCTTCATTTCAGCCACGGCCAATCGCCCCAGGCCAATCTCTAGCAACGTGCCCACAATAGTTCTGACCATCCGATACAAAAAAGCATTGGCCGTTATGACAAACACCAGCCGGTCACCCTCTTCCACCCACTCGGCCTGCGTTATTTCACGGATGGTAACTTCACCTTGGGGCGGTTTGCCAAACGAGGCAAAATCATGGACCCCCAGCAAATAGCCACCGGCCTGGTTCATCGCCGCCAGGTTCAGCTTTTCACGCACGTGATACACATAGCGGCGCTGCAAAACACTGGGCCAACACCGGTTAATAACGGTATACCGATACGAGCGGCTCAACGCCCTGAAGCGGGGCTGAAAATCAGGAGCGACAATTTTTAAATCGGTGATGGCCACGTCATCCGGCAAGTTGGCGTTCAAGGCCCGCTGCAAGTTGATTAACGGATGTTTCCAAACGGCATTAAACGCAATCACTTGCCCGGTGGCATGCACCCCGGCGTCGGTTCTACCGGCGCCGTCAATGCGGATGGCGGTCCCGGTTACTTTTTCCAGCGATTTTTCCAGTTCGCCCTGAACGGTACGGCCGGTTGCTTGAATCTGATACCCCAAAAAATCTGTGCCGTCATATTCAACCGTGGCCCGATAGCGATGTTGGGGAGTCACCAATTACCATCCGGTGCAGGGCAATCCTGTGGCCCTACGACTCTACCCCTACTAACTCAATCTGAGCCATTTTGGCCGCATCGCCCTGGCGAGGCCCCAATTTATAGATGCGGGTATAACCGCCATCTCGACTTTCCATCAGCGGGCCAATTTCGTCAAATAGCTTCTGCAAAACCGCCGGGTCGTGAATCTCTCGGGCGGCCAGGCGGCGGGCATGCAAGTCACCCTGTCGGGCCAGAGTAATCAATCGTTCGGCCACCGGTTGCACGGCTTTGGCTTTGGCTTCGGTTGTTTTTATCTTGTTGTGCCGAAATAACTCGGTGGCTAAATTTCTAAATAGGGCCTTACGATGTTTGGTTGAACGGCCCAGCTTTTTCCCCATTACATTGTGTCGCATAACTTCGTCTCCTCAACCTATCGGCCTACTCTGCGGCCAGCGATGAGCGCAACTGGGCAATGTCTTCTTCTTCCAGCATGCCCAGGTAACCTTTTTCCTCTAAACGGTCCATCAATTCATCCAACGACTTTTGCCCAAAGTTGCGAATAGCCAGAATTTCATCCTGTCCTTTTTTGATTTTGTCCAAAATTTCGCCCACCTGGGTAATGCCGGCCCGTTTGAGGCAATTGTAGGCCCTAACGGTCAATTCCAATTCTTCAATGGGTGTTTCGTAAACTTTGTTGGGAATACCACCTTCTTCTTCAGCCTCAACCGGCACCTCAATTTCAGTAACACCGGAGATAAGCGAAAAATGTTGCACCAATATCTTGGCCGCCTCACTGAGCGCATCGTGGGGCGAAAGAGTGCCATCGGTGGTAATTTCCAACAATAAACGGTCATAGTCGGTAGCCTGGCCAATCCTGGCCCGTTCAACCACAAAGTTGGCTTTGCGGATGGGGCTAAAGATGGCGTCTACGGGTATTTCGCCAATGGGCAGTTTGCCCCGCTCTTCCGCCGGCGAATAACCGCGCCCCATTTGCACCACCACTTCAATATCTACCTCGGCGTCGGGCGAATCGGCCGTCAACAGGTGCAGGTCAGGATTAACAATTTCAACATGCGGCGGACATTCAAAATCACCGGCGCTAATGTCGCCCTCGCCCTTCACTTCTATTCTCAAACGGGCAGACTCGTTTTGGGGCAATTTCAGCCTGAGTTGTTTGATATTTAAGATCAGCGCGGTCATATCCTCGCGCACGTGGGGAATATCAGAAAACTCATGATGCACCCCACTAACGCGCACAGAAGTGACCGCGGCCCCGGTGAGCGACGAGAGCAAAACGCGGCGCAGCGCATTGCCTAGGGTAATGCCATATCCGCTTTCCAGGGGGCCGATGCTAAATTGACCAAAACTCCGGGAGTTGGCTAACGTTTCTATCTTGGGTAAAACCATGCTAACTTCAGACAATTGGACACCCTCCAATTACAACTACGCTAAGGGCCGGAAACCGAATAACCTAGATATTTTGTAACCCACCCCCTCATTACCGTACTTTGGGTAACAAATCAAGTCTTTCAAATACAAAAGTTATTCAACCCCTGACCCTACCATCTTCCTGTCAACAAGCGCCCGGCCCCAAAACTTTCCGGCCCGGGCCTAACATTTCAACCTATCTAATCTGATGAAACCAGCGTCAACCCAATTTCTTCAAAAACAAGAATATCACAGGCTAGACGCTACCGGCTGTAATACTCAACAATCAGTTGCTCATTAAGGGTGATGTCAATTTGATCGCGGGTGGGCAAACTCAATACTTCCCCCGCCAGACTCTTGGTATCCAACCTCAACCAACCCGGCGCCCGGCCTTCATCCAATCCTTTGGCTATGTCTTTGAAAAAAGTGCTCGTTTTACTGCTCTCGCTAACGGCTATTTTATCGCCCACAGAAACCTGAAATGAGGGCACGTTTGTTTTACGGCCATTTACTTCAAAATGGCCGTGCGAGATCAATTGCCGGGCTTGAGCGCGCGAGGAGGCTATCCCTAAACGATAAAGCACATTATCCAGGCGACTTTCTAAAATGATCAACATATTTTCGCCGGTCAGGCCCTTGTGCCGTTGGGCCTGGGCAAAATAACGGCGAAACTGGCGTTCAAACACGCCATACAAACGGCGTACTTTTTGCTTTTCTCTTAACTGCAAGCCATAGTCAGACTCTTTGCGCTGAAATTGCGCCTGACGGCCATGCTGTCCGGGCGGGTAAGACCGTCTTTCAAAAGCGCACTTTTGCGAAAAACAACGGTCGCCCTTGAGAAAGAGTTTTTCTCCTTCACGCCGGCATTGTTTACAAACTGAATCTACATAACGCGCCAATTTGTTCCTCCTGTATAAAGATTAAAAGAGGTTTACAGGTTTGGCTATACCCTTCGTCCCTCTAAACAAATCAAAAATTATTTCTTGCGAAAAATCAGAAGATTTTTCGCTTCTAATTTTTTATACTCTGCGCTTTTTGGGCGGGCGGCAGCCATTATGCGGAATAGGCGTTTTGTCCGTAATTGAGCGCAGTAACATATCGGCGGCTTGCAAAGCCCGAATCGCGGCTTCACGGCCGGGACCAGGCCCTTTAACAAATACGTCTAACTCCCGCAGGCCGTGCTCTTGAGCCGTTTGGGCTGCGCTTTTAGCCGCCAACTGGGCCGCATAAGGCGTGCTTTTACGCGACCCTTTGAAACCACTCGTGCCGCCGCTGGCCCAACTAATCACATTACCCTGTTGATCCGTAATGGTGATAATAGTATTGTTAAAGGTTGCATAAATATAAGCGCGGCCGTACGGGATATTCTTCCGTTCTTTTTTACCGCCTGCGCGGCCTCGAGTTTTTTGCTTTGCCATAAATCCTCTTTTTCGTCGTTAATACACGCAAATTTACTTGCGAGCAGCTCGTTTCCTACCCGCCACTGTTCTCCGGGCGCCACGTTTGGTCCGGGCATTGGTCCGAGTCCGCTGACCATGCACCGGCAAATTCCGCCGATGGCGCAGGCCGCGGTAACAACCAATTTCTTGCAGTCGTTTTATGTTTAAGCCAACCTCGCGCCGCAAGTCACCTTCAACCACGTAGTCGCGGTCAATGACTTCACGCAATTGGTTGACCTCTGCTTCAGACAGGTCTTTGATCCGGGTATCCGGGTTAATGCCTGTGTCTCCCAGAACTTTTTGACTGGTAGATAGACCAATCCCATAAATATAGGTTAGCCCAATTTCCACCCGTTTGTTACGGGGCAAGTCAAAGCCAGCAATACGAGCCATACGCCTTTCTCCTTACTTATCCTTGACGCTGCTTATGCTTAGGATTGGTGCAAATTACGCGCACCACCCCCCGGCGTTTGATAATTTTACAATTGTCACATCTACGTTTTACAGAAGGCTTTACTTTCATGATCCCAATCCCTATTTCTACAATAACGTTAAAATGTCAGGCTCACCGTCGGTCACCGCAAAGGTATGTTCAAAATGGGCCGATAACTGCCCATCTGCGGTCACTACCGTCCAATGGTCATTTAACAACTTGGTCTCCCACGTGCCAATATTAACCATTGGTTCTAGGGCAATGGTCATTCCCTTTTTCAGGCGTACGCCCTTACCCTGTTCGCCAAAATTTGGCACTTGAGGGTCTTCGTGCATGTTCCGGCCTACGCCGTGCCCGGTGTATTCTCGCACCACGCTGTAGCCATGCTGCTCTACGTAATTTTGCACGGCGGCAGAAATATCGCCGGTGCGCCGGCTCACCCGGCCCTGGGCAATCCCTTCGTAGAGCGATTGCTCGGTTACCTCCAGCAAACGGCGGGCTTCTGCTGAAATCTTACCGATGGGGATGGTGAGGGCGGCATCTCCCACCCAACCCTTGTAGTAGGCCCCACAATCTACGCTAAAAATATCTCCTGCCTGCAACACTTTACCTTTGCCGGGGATACCGTGGACCAGTTCATTGTTAATGCAGGCCGTAATGGCCGCCGGAAACGGCGGCAAACCCGGCCGTTGATTTGGATAACCCTTAAAAACCGGCGTGGCTTTGCGCCGCAACAAAGCAGCCTCTGCTATTTGGTTCAATTGAGCCGTGCTAATACCAGGCTGCGCGTGCCGCCGAACTTCATCAAGAACCTGGGCCACAATTTTACCTGCCTGCCGCATCAACTCAATTTCTTCTTTCGACTTCAACACAATCCGTCGTTTGGTGGTTCTAAACATTTTGGCAGGTATTATCTTTATAAACTACACAAGGTCGGTGGTAAAACTTTGCCGGCCGTTAACCCACTTATTCTAACCAATAAACCCTTCGTAGTGGCGCATCAAAAGTTGAGCTTCAAGCTGCTTCATTGTATCCAGCACCACTCCAACCACAATCAGCAAACCGGTGCTGGTAATAATCAACGCGGATGTCTGCGTGTCGCTTCCGCTGATCAAACCAACCAGCCAGGGCAAAATGGCCACGCCGCCCAGCAACAAGGCTCCCACCAGGGTAATCCGCTGCAACACCGTGTTCAAATAAACCTCCGTGCGTTTGCCGGGGCGCAAACCGGGGATAAATCCGCCCTGGCGCTGCAAGTTTTCGGACAGGTTTTGCTGCTTGAAAATTACGTCGGTATAAAAGTAAGTAAAACCAACAACCAATAGAAAATAGAAAATCCAGTAAAGCCAGGCGTCACTGGCCGGGCTAAAATTCCGTACAATAAACCCTGATACGCCGGCGATGAATTGATTCTCGCTATATTGGAAGGAGTTAGCCAGAGCGCTTGGAAAAATCATCAACGATTGGGCAAAGATGAGCGGGATCATCCCGGCGCTGTTCACCCGCAGCGGAATGTGGGAACTCTGCCCGCCATATACTTTGGTGCCTCGCACGCGCTTGCCATACTGCACCGGAATGCGGCGCTGTCCTTCCTGCACCACGGCAATCACGGCAATGGTCAACACGGTGATGATTGAGAATAAGATCAAATTGACCCAATCTCCCCGGCTGATAAAGCTACCGATCTGGTTGGGAATTTGGGCCACAATACCGCCAAAGATAATAATTGACACCCCATTGCCAATGCCCTGCTCGGTAATGAGTTCGCCCATCCACACGGCCACCATTGTGCCGGCGGTCATCGTCAGCAGGGTGGCCATAGTAGTCAATGGCGACACCCCAAAACCAAAATCATCCATAATCCCCGGAATTGAGTTTTGGATAAAAACAACCTGGGCATACGCCTGTAACATCGCCAGGGGCACGGTGAGCCAATGGGTATACATGGTGATTTTTTGGCGCCCCTGCTCGCCCTCTTTAGAAAGCTCTTGCAACTGCGGGATCAGCGGGGTTAGAAGCTGCATAATAATTGAGGCGGTAATATAGGGATACACGCCCATGGCCATCACCGACAGGCGGGTCAAAGCCCCCCCGGACAACAGATTCAAAAACTGCACAATGGTGCTGCCCTGCTGGCCTGACTCCAAAAAATTTCTCAGCGCCTCAACATCAACGCCCGGCACCGGCACATTGGCCGCCGCCCGATAAATCACCAAGATCAATAACGTAAAAACAATTTTGCGCCGTAAATCTGGCAGGGTGAATGCGTTTCTTATGGCTTCTAACATAGTTCAATTCTCAATTCTCAATGATCAATGCCAGCTTATTCACTGTTCATTGCTGCATTGTTTGCTTAAACGGCAAAACCTCAACTGTGCCGCCGGCCGCCTCAATCTTTTCCTTGGCGCTTTTCGAGAAACGGTGGGCTTTCACCGTTAAAGCCGTAGACAATTCACCATCACCTAAAATAGCCACGGCTTTATCAGAACGTTTAATCATCCCGGCTTCAAGCAAAGTTTCAGGCATCACCACCTGGTCGCTATCGCCAAATTTTTCTTGCAAACGTCCCACGTTGATGGGTTTGTATTCAACGCGCCAGATATTGGTAAAACCGCGTCGGAAAGGTAAACGGCGCACCAGCGGCAGTTGGCCGCCTTCAAAGAAAGGCCCTTTGCCCCCGCCAGAACGAGCGCCTTGTCCCTTCATCCCCCGGCCACTTGTTTTACCCATACCCGAGCCGGTGCCACGGCCAACTCGTTTTTTATTCTTTTTGCTTCCTTCGGCAGGTCTTAAGTTGTGCAGTTTCATAACCCAGCGGCTCCTTATTCTTCAACCTTTACCAGATGCGCAACCTTGTGAATCATCCCTCTAATCACGGGCGTATCCTTATGCTCAACAGTTTGACCCATCCGCCGCAAGCCCAAGGCCCACACGGTATTCTTTTGACGAGTAGAGTAACCAATTGCACTCTTTACCCAGGTCACCTTTAAGGTCTTAGCCTTTTTCTTCGCCATTATTCTCTCTCCGCTATCCAGAATGGCTGAACCCGGCTGACGGGCAAGCCCCGATTTTGGGCCACTTCAATGGGGTCCTGCAACTCATTCAGCGCCTTCACCGTAGCCTTGACCACGTTCAAAATGTTGGCGCTGCCCTTACTTTTGGTCAAAATATCGCGGATGCCGGCAGCCTCAACCACGGCCCGCACCCCGCCGCCGGCAATCACGCCGGTGCCGGGGGCAGCCGGCTTTAAGAATACTTCGGCAGCGCTAAAACGAGTGGTAATTTCGTGCGGGATGGTGGTCCCGGTCATAGCAATTTTGCGCATGTTGCGTTTGGCCTGTTCAGACCCTTTGCGAATGGCATCCGGCACTTCGCGGGCTTTGCCAATGCCCACGCCCACGCGGCCCTGGTTATCGCCTACTACCACCACCGCCCGGAAACTAAAACGACGGCCGCCTTTTACCACTTTAGCTGTGCGCGCAATATGCACCACCCGCTCATCAAGCTCTTCAATCACGTCTTCAAATTCACGTTTTGCCATAACTTCTCCCTGCGTACGCTTTGGCAGAACCGGCCAAAGCTCGTCAAAGGTTTCAGATTTTTCGCCAGTTTTCTTGTTCCCACACTCGGCTTGGGAACGTTATCAAACCTTGTGCCAAGCCTTAAAATTTCAACCCGGCCTCACGTGAAGCTTCAGCCAGGGCCTTTACCCGACCGTGATATTTGTAACCACCCCGATCAAAAACCACCTCGCTGATCCCTGCTTCCAGAGCGCGCTCAGCCACCAACTGGCCTACCTGTTTAGCCTGTTCTGTTTTGGTGACTTTTTTCTTGGCGTCAATGTCTAAACTGGATGCGGCGGTCAGAGTGACGCCTTTGGTGTCATCAACCACCTGCGCATAAATGTGATTCAGGCTGCGAAACACATTCAGACGAGGCCGTTCGGTTGTACCGTGCAAATGGTTCCGCACCCGGGCCTGGCGGCGCTTTCTGGCAACATGCTTTGGATTAGTTTTGCTCATAATAACGTTTTGCCTCCACTCAACCCCTAAGCCTTACCGGCCTTACCGGCCTTGCGCCGAACTCGTTCATTAACATAACGGATTCCCTTACCCTTGTAAGGCTCCGGCGGGCGGGTCCGGCGCACCCGGGCTGCAATCTCACCCACTACCTCTTTATCAATCCCCATCACCGCCAATTCGCGTCCGGTCTTATCTACCTCAAAGCTAATTCCCTCTGGCGGCTCAAACACAACCGGGTGCGAATAACCTACATTTAATTCCAGGTTCTTACCCTGTAACCCGGCGCGATAGCCAACCCCCTCAATATACAATTCGCGTTTAAAACCATCGCTCACGCCGGTCACCATATTATAAAGTAAAGCGCGCACCAGACCATGCTTGGCCCGATGGAGGCGATGATCGCTGGAACGGGCGGCCACAATCTGCCCATCTTCCTCTTTCAGCTCAATTTCCGGCGGAAAATCCCGGCTCAACTCGCCCTTGGGGCCTTTAACCACCACTGAATTTTTATTGATTGTAACCGTTACCCCTTTGGGAATAGGGACCGGCAACTTTCCAATTCTCGACATCTTAGCACCTCACCAACGTCTTTTACCTGCTCTGGCCTACCAGACATAACAGAGAACTTCGCCGCCAACGCCCTCACGCCGCGCCTGCCGCCCGGTCATCACCCCTTTGGGGGTTGAAAGAATAGCCACTCCCAACCCGCTTCTCACCCACGGGATATCCTGCCTTTTGCAGTAAACCCGTCGGCCCGGTTTGCTCACCCGCTGCAAGCCCGCAATAACTGATTGCGGATGGCGGTCGCGCGTGTATTTAAGGTGAATCAACAACGTAGAGGTGACCTTGCCAGGTAGAACTTCATAATCGTTGATAAAACCTTCCTCTTTCAGAATCTTGGCCAGCGCCTCCCGCATTTTAGAGGTAGGCATAGCCACTTGCGGGTGCCGCGCAATACCGGCATTTCTAATTCGAGTTAAGGTATCAGCAATAGGGTCTGTTACACTCATTCTAAAATCCTCTTTAGCCTAGTTACGTTCAAGCTTGGGCCTGTCTGCCGCGCCGGACATTTACCAGCTCGACTTAACCACCCCCGGAATTTTGCCTTGGTTAGCCAACTGCCGAAAACAAATCCGGCATAGGCCAAACCGGCGCATATAAGCGCGCGGACGGCCACACTGGCTGCACCGATTGCGCACCCGCACGGCGTATTTTCGACGTTGTTCCCGGATAGTCATGCATTTTTTTGCCATAGTTTTATTACCTCTTAAAAGGCATCCCCAATAAAGCTAACAGACGACGACCTTCTTCGTCAGTTTTTGCCGTGGTAACAATATTAATTTCCATCCCCCGCACTTTATCAATCTTATCGTAATTGATCTCCGGCCAAACCAACTGTTCCGGCAACCCCACCGTATAATTGCCGCGTCCATCAAAGCTATCGGGCGACACGCCCCGAAAGTCTCGCTGGCGGGCCAGGGCGATATTGCACAGCCTGTCCAAAAAATCCCACATCCGATTCCCGCGCAATGTCACTTTGACCCCAATCGGGTTGCCCTCGCGCAATTTAAACGTAGCAATTGATTTTTTGGCGCGCGTAATCACGGGGCGCTGGCCCGTAATCAGGGCAATGTCGCCGGAGGCATTTTCCAGGGCCTTGGCATTTTGTAGCGCCTCACCCAACCCCACATTAACCACTACCTTTTTAAGGCGCGGGGCTTGATTGACATTGCGGTAATTAAATTCTTTCACTAAAGTTGGTACAATTTCTTCGTTATACCTATCTTTTAACCGAGGCATAATTCCTTACCTGTTATGAAACCTTATCAATGGTAGCGCCGCAGCGTTTGCAAAAGCGCGCTTTTTTACCCTCTTCAACCTTAAAGCCAACCCGCACCGCTTCATCGCAACTGGGACAAACCAACATCACGTTGGAAATATGAAGGGGCAGTTCCACCTCAATAATGCCGGTTTGAGTTCGGGTTTGTCCGGTGGGGCGCTGATGCTTTTTGCGCGTATTCACCCCCCGGATAACCAAACGGTCGCCGTTAGGGTTACGGCCCACGCGCTGCCGCTGGTTGACTTGCCAGGCCCGCAGCACTTTTTCCACTTCGCCTCTGGCCCCAATTTCGTTGCCGCTTATTACCTGAACGGTATCACCTTTTTTAATTTTCTGCATCACACATTCTCCAACCTACAACACTTCCGGGGCTAAAGAGACGATGCGCATAAAGCCTTTTTCGCGCAGTTCGCGGGTCACCGGGCCAAAAATACGAGTCCCGCGCGGCCCTTTGCCTTCGGCGTCTAAAATCACGGCCGCATTATCGTCAAACTTAATATAGGAGCCATCAGGCCGGCCTATTTCTTTGGTGGTGCGCACAATCACCGCGTGCACAATGTCGCCCTTTTTAATGTTGCTTTGGGGCGCAGCCTGTTTCACCGTAGCCACAATCACATCACCCACAATGCCGTAACGGCGATGCGACCCGCCGACTACTTGAATACATAAAATTTCCTTGGCCCCACTATTATCTGCCACCTTCAAGCGACTTTCCTGTTGTATCATGATCATCCTCACCAGATAGAATCAAGCGCCCTTTTCCAAAACTTCAACCAAAGCCCACCGCTTCTCTTTGCTCATTGGCTTTGATTCAATAATCTTCACCATATCGCCCATCCCGGCAGCATTGTTTTCATCATGGGCCTTGTACTTTTTGTGAAAGCGGATCACCTTGCCATAGCGCGTATGGCGCTTAAGCCGTTCCACGCGCACCACAATGGTTTTGTCCATCTTGTCGCTGGTTACGCGACCCACCAAAACTTTTCGTTGCTCTCTGGCCATTTTTACTCCTACACCGTCAAATTAACGGGACTCATCCCGCAGATTTACGCCGCCGCAACCAACTTACGCTCATTTAAAACCGTCTTCATCCGGGCAATATCTCGCTTGAGCAGAGTCATGCGGTTTGGATCTTTCGCCTGCCCAATCGCATATTGGAACCGCAGGTTGAACAACTCGCCGTAGGCTTCCTCTAACCTGGTCATTATCTCTTGGTCAGACATACTGCGAATCTCAAACGCTTTCATTACTTACCTTGCCTCCTAATCCACCCGGCGCACAAATTGGGTTTTTATGGGCAATTTATGAGCGGCCAAACGCATTGCCTCTTTCGCCGTTTCTTCAGGCACGCCGGTAATTTCAAACAAAACCCGGCCCGGTTTAATCACGGCCACCCAATGGTCCACCGAACCTTTACCGCTGCCCATCCGGGTTTCGGCCGGTTTGGCCGTAACCGGCTTATCAGGAAAAACCCGGATCCACAACTTTCCGCCCCGGCGCACGTAACGCACAATCGCCCGGCGCGCCGCTTCTATCTGGCGGCTGGTCATCCAACAAGGTTCCAAAGCTTGCAGGCCATACTCGCCAAAAGAAACCTTGGCCCCCCGAGAAGCCTGGCCTCTCATTCGGCCCCGCATTTGTTTTCTATATTTGACACGCTTAGGCATTAACATAGTAAAAACTCTCTTTTAAGGAGATAATAATTTAATTCCTGTTTATATATGCATTAGGGAGAAACGTAGGCGCCCACCGGCTCTTCTTCTTTGATCTCGGGTAAAACTTCGCCCTTATACACCCACACTTTAATACCAATCTTGCTATAAGTGGTCAGGGCCTCAACATTAGCGTAATCAATATTCGCCCGCAGGGTATGGCGGGGAATACGTCCCTCGCGTTGCGTTTCAGTGCGAGCCATATCGTGGCCGCCCAAACGCCCGCCGCAGGTAATCATCACGCCTTCCGCCCCGGCCTTTATGGCCCGGCGAACCGCCTGTTTCATCGCCCGCCGGTAAGAAATACGACGCTCTAACTGTTGGGCAATACTTTCCCCAATCAGGTGCGCGTTGAGATCAGGATTCTCAACCTCAATCACGTCAATATGCACTTTCTTTTGGGTAAGCGTTTCCAGAGCTTTGCGAAGCTGGTTAACGTTGGCCCCTTTGCGGCCAATCACAATGCCCGGCTTGGCCGTATGAATGATCACCGACACTTGTTTGGCCGCAGGCAGCCGCTCTATTTCCACCTCGGCAATGCTGCCTCGATCATGGGAGCTAAATATCAATTTGCGAATAGCCATATCTTCTTGCAGCAACTCGCGATATTCAGCCCCCTCCGCAAACCAGCGGGCGCGATGATCCTGAATAATCCCTAATCTGAAACCTATTGGATGAACTTTTCGACCCAAGCTGCCATCTCCTTTTGGCGGTGGTTAAGAAGACGTCCCTCACCGGGAACATCCTCAACCCTCATCTTGACCACTGCCGCTGTCTTTTCTTAAATAACTCTCTTTTTCCGGTTTTTCTCGGTTGCCCAAAGTGTGGGTCAGAGAAAAGTTGCTAAGCTCACAAACAAGGCTTAAACCTCGTCTTCCCACTCGCTGTCTTCTGCCAGCACCACCGTAATGTGGGAAACTCGCTTTTTGATGGGCTTATATCGTCCCCGCGCCCCGGCCCGGTATCGCCGCAAGCGGGGGCCTTCATCAACCATAATCTCAGCAATAACCATATCCTCGGCATCAAGCGCGTAGTTCTCTTCGGCGTTGGCCAGCGCGCTTTTAATGGTTTTTGATACCGGTTTCGCCGCTCGATGGGGCAGTAAGGCCAGCATTTGCAAAGCATCTTCCACCCGCATCCCCCGCACGGCGTTCACCATCCGGCGCATTTTGATCGGCGACCCCATGATGTATTTACTCACTGCTCTCACTTGTAAATCAGCCATTGTTCACTACCTAATTAAAATTTTACCGGCGAGACGATCTTTCTTTAGCCAGGTGCCCCCGAAAATAACGGGTCACCACAAACTCGCCCAGGCGATGGCCCACCATATTTTCAGTGATGTAAATGGGCACATGCCGGCGACCATCGTGCACGGCCAGGGTATGCCCGACCATTTGCGGAAAAATTGTACTCGCCCGGGACCAGGTGCGAATAACCCGTTTTTCTCCGGCCGCATTCATTGTCTCTATTTTTTTGAGCAATTTGGGGTCTACAAAAGGCCCCTTCTTTAGCGAACGCGTCATCAGCTACCTTTCCTTCACTAACTTCTTTTTTTACGTCGGCGACGTACAATATATTTGTCGGTTCGTTTGTTTTTGCGGGTTTTGGCTCCCAGGGCCGGTTTGCCCCAAGGAGTTTTGGGACCAGGCATACCAATCGGCGCTGCCCCTTCGCCGCCGCCATGCGGATGGCTGTTGGGGTCCATCGCCGAGCCGCGCACCGTAGGCCGAATACCCAACCAGCGTTTGCGGCCCGCTTTGCCCAATGTAACATTGCCATGGTCAACGTTACCCACTTGGCCAATGGTGGCCAAACAATTTTGGCTAATGAACCGCACTTCGCCGCTGGGCAAACGAACCTGGGCGTAATCACCTTCTTTGGCCATCAACTGGGCCGACGTGCCCGCCGAACGAACCAGTTGGCCGCCTTTGCCCGGCTGCAACTCAATGTTGTGCAGTTGCGTTCCTAACGGGATGCGGTAAATGGGCAATGCATTGCCTACCCGAATTTCAGCGTTGGGGCCAGAGAGCACGGTATCGCCCACTTCCAGGCTGACCGGGGCCAGGATATAACGCTTTTCACCGTCGGCGTAAGTGAGCAGCGCAATCCGCGCCGAGCGATTGGGATCGTACTCTATGGTGGTTACGGTGGCCGGGATGTCATGTTTATCACGCTTAAAATCAATCAGGCGGTAGCGCCGTTTGTGGCCGCTGCCCCGGTGCCGTACCGTGATTTTACCCTGGTTATTGCGGCCGGCCCTTTGTTTGAGCGGCGCAATCAGGCTTTTTTCGGGTTGGGTGCGGGTCACTTCTTCAAACGTTGTCACCGACATCCCTCGCCGCCCGGGCGAAGTTGGTTTATAAACTTTTACAGGCATAATAACTATACCCCTTCAAAGGCTTCAATTCGTTGGCCGGGAGGTAAAGTTACCACCGCTTTTTTGTAAGCCGGTTTGCGCTGAATCCGCTTACGTCCCCAGCGGCCAAATTTGGGCGTGTAATTCATCACCCGAACCTTTACCACATCCACATCAAAAATGTAAGATACGGCTTCGGCAATTTCTACCTTGTTGGCCCAAGAATGGACTATAAACGAATACTGCCCCACTTCCGCAGCCAAATTGCCTTTTTCCGTATTAAGTGGCCGAACAATTATTTTATATGGATTCATTTCCATGATAAGGTCTCCAAAACAAGGAGGTTAGCGCTCAAAAATAATCACTACTTACTGCCCGTGGGCCAATCCCAAACGCTTACGCGGCCAAAAAACCCTCTATCACCGACACCGCCTCTTTGGGCATCAGCACGTAATCGTATCCCAACAGGTCGCGCACGTTCAAATACCCGGCCCGGAGGGTTCTGACATCCTGCAAATTACGGGCGCTCTTTTCCACGTTTTCATTTTGTTCAGGCAAAAGCACCACCACACTGCCTTCAATTTCAAGGTTATCAAGCAACTCCAGCATGTGCACGGTTTTTGGCTCGTCAAACACAAGCTCATCCAGCACCACAATGGCCTCTGCGGCGGCTTTCACCGACAAAGCCGAACGCAACGCCAGCCGCCGCATTTTACGCGGCATATTTTTGCTGTAATCACGCGGCCTGGGTTTATGGGCCTGGCCGCCGCCCACAAAAATCGGCGCTTTGCGATCGCCGTGACGGGCGCGGCCCGTTCCCTTTTGGCGGTACCACTTGGCCGTTGTTCCTCTTACTTCGCCCCGGGTTTTGGTTTTGTGCGTGCCCAGGCGCGCATTCGCCTGCTGCCGCACCAGGGCCTGGTGCATCACCGAGGTGTTTGGCTCAATGCCAAAAACATCGTCCCGCAGTTCCAAATTGCCTACTTTTTTACCGCTGCTGTTCTTAACCGTTACCTTCATCACGCTCTCCTCAGTTAAGCCTTTCGTGCTTCGCGAATAATCAGCAGGCCATTTTTAGCCCCGGGTACAGACCCTCTAACTGCCAACAAATTTTTATCGGCGTCAACCAGGGCCACTTTTAAATTTTGGGCCGTAACCCGGGCGTCACCCATCCGGCCGGCCATGCGCATGCCCTTAAAAACCCGGCCCGGCGTGGAACCCGCGCCAACAGAACCGGAGGCTCGCCAGCGGTCAGACTGGCCGTGGGTTTTGGGGCCGCCGCGGAATCCATGCCGCTTGACCACCCCGGCAAAGCCTTTACCTTTGCTTGTGCCCACCACGTCTACCCGGTCGCCTACTTCAAAAACAGAAACATCTATTTTTTGACCCTCTTCGTAGCCGCCGGGATCGGCCAAACGAAACTCGCGAATATACCGCAAGGGAGGGCAATTTGTTTTTTGCAGGTGGCCGAGCATAGGTTTATTCAATCGCTTTTCGGGGATCTCATCAAAACCCAAAGCAATGGCGCTGTAACCATCTGTTTCTTCAGTTTTCTTTTGGGTTACATAACAAGGCCCGGCTTCGATGATGGTTACCGGAATAACCGTTCCATCATCATCAAAAATTTGGATCATGCCCAGCTTTTTTCCCAGAATTCTTTTCATAGTATCCAACTCTCACTCAGACTCGTTACCAAATCCTGTTTGAGGCCAAATTGGGGCCAGACAATTTTGGTAACATCAAGACCTGGTTTGAACTCGTCAGCAAAAAGCAATTACGACAAGCGCACAAGAATCTATTTAATCTCCACGTCCACGCCGGCCGGCAAATTCAGCCGAACCAGAGCATCAATTGTTTTCGATTGGGGGTCTACCACATCAATCAACCGTTTGTGAGTGCGAATCTCAAATTGTTCGCGCGAATCCTTATCAATGAAGGGCGACCGCAGTACGGTAAACTTCTCGATTTTGGTTGGAAGTGGAACCGGCCCAACCACCACGGCTCCGGTCCGTTCGGCCGTATCTACAATCTGTCGCACGGATTGGTCCAACACTCGATGATCATAAGCTTTCAAGCGAATTCTTATTCTCTGCTTTGCCATAAATACTCCGTTAAATCAGGTAGGCTTTCACCGCGCCAAGGCGCCCGCCAAGTTTATTCCAAAATTTTGGTAATAACGCCAGCGCCAACCGTGCGACCACCCTCTCGAACAGCAAAACGGCTGCCTACTTCCAGCGCCACC
>JAFGDY010000257.1 GCA_016931895.1 Anaerolineae bacterium | reverse complement strand
GGTGGCGCTGGAAGTAGGCAGCCGTTTTGCTGTTCGAGAGGGTGGTCGCACGGTTGGCGCTGGCGTTATTACCAAAATTTTGGAATAGTTGACTTTGTTAGAGAGGAGTCAGAGGGTTGAGACGCGGATAATTACGCCTCACCCTCTTTTTACTGAATTATGGCTAAAAAAGCAGTACGGATGGTGATTACGCTGGCCTGCACCGAATGTGGCGAGCGCAATTACACCAGCGAAAAGAATCGTCGAAATGATCCCAATCGGATCGAGATAAAAAAGTATTGTCCGCGATGCCGCACGCATCAATTACATCGCGAAACCAAATAGCCATCTGGCAACCTGCTGAGAGGAGCATGCATTAACGTGGCAAAGTCAAAATCAAGGGCGGCTTCAACACCCGCCAAAGAGCCTAATGCAGTGGTGAGATATTTTCAGGAGACCCGGGCGGAATTACGGAAAGTCACCTGGCCTACCCGTGATGAGGCCAAAAACCTGACCATGATTATTGTGGCCGTGACCGTAGCCATGGCCGTCTTCCTGGGGCTATTAGACTTTGTTTTTCAACAGGTGGCCAGCGGCATTATTCGAGGTGACATTGTTTGGATTGGCATTGCCACTATTCTATTTCTGGGTGGAGTGGCCGCGTTTTATTTTAATGGACAGCAAGAGTAACCGGCTTGGGGCGTTTTTTGAGTTATGACTGAAGAACAAAAGCTTGTAGAAGAAAATATCATCGAAGCAGAGGATCAATCTACCGACGACGTTCCTATAGACGACACAGCCGACGTTTCATCTGCTGACGTTCCAGAGCAAGAAACGCCTGGGCCTGAAACAAACGGCGATGAGGAAGCTGCTCCTGATGCAGAGAGTACAGAAGAAGAAACGCCTCGACCTGAAGGCACGGAATGGTACGTTATCCACAGCTATTCAGGTTATGAAAACAAGGTGCAGAAAAACTTGTATCATCGCATTGAGTCGATGAGTATGCAGGATAAAATCTTTCAGGTGGTTGTGCCCACCGAAGAAGAGGTTGAACTGAGGGACGGCCAACGCCGAACCATAGAGCGCCGCGTTTTTCCCGGTTATATTTTGGTGGAAATGCTGTTGGATGAAGATTCCTGGTACGTGGTTCGGAACACGCCGGGGGTAACAGGTTTTGTTGGCTCCGGCAATAAACCAACTCCCCTGCGCCAGGACGAGGTTGACAAAATCATCAAACGCATGGACGCGGAAGTGCCCAAGATTAAAGTTAGCTTTAAGGTTGGGCAAAAAGTGCGGATTGTGGAAGGCCCGTTTGAAGATTTTATGGGCACGGTTGATGACATTGACGTGGAACGGGCGCGGGTTAAAGTGTTGGTCAACTTCTTTGGCCGAGAAACACCCATAGAACTTGACTTTTTGCAGGTAGAACGGGTTTAAGAAACACGTTCTCCTGTTGTGATATTTTAGGAAGGATGCAGTATGGCTAAAAAAATAAAAGCGGTGGTAAAGCTACAAATTCCGGCCGGAAAAGCCAATCCCGCCCCGCCGGTGGGTACGGCGTTAGGGCCTCATCAAATCAATATTATGGCCTTTTGTAAAGAGTATAACGCCAGAACCCAAAACATGATGGGTTCCATTATTCCGGCTGAAATTACCATTTACACCGACCAGACCTTTTCGTTTGTTACCAAAACTCCTCCCGTAAGCGACCTTTTGAAAAAAGCCGCCGGATTGGAGAAAGGCTCCAGCGTGCCCAACCGGGATAAGGTGGGCGCCATTACCCAGGCCCAGGTGCGCGAAATTGCTGAAACCAAAATGCAAGACCTTAACGCGGTTGACCTGGCGGGAGCCATTAAACAAATTGAAGGTTCCGCCCGCAGTATGGGCATCACTGTTAAAGATTAAGCTTTATCAATAGAGTGGGAGGGTGTAAAACACCCGTTAGCACCACCAGGAGGATATTGTGCCAAAACGAGGCAAAAAGTATCAAGAAGCGCTAAAATTAGTTGATTTAAGCAAAAACTATTCCCCTCAAGAAGCGGTGGCGCTGGCCAAAAAAACATCTTTTACAAATTTTGACGCCACCATCGAGGCGCACCTGCGGATGGGCCTGGACCCTCGTAAAGCCGACCAGCAGATTCGCAGCACTGTGCAACTGCCCCACGGCACAGGCCGTCAGGTGCGGGTGTTGGTTTTTGCTGAAGGCGAAGGCCAACGATTAGCCGAAGAGGCCGGCGCAGATTATGCCGGCAGTGATGAACTGGTGCAAAAAATTCAAGGGGGCTGGTTTGAGTTTGACGTTTCTGTAGCTACCCCCCCCATGATGTCAAAAGTGGGCCGCCTGGGGAAAGTGTTAGGCCCGCGCGGTTTAATGCCCAGCCCCAAAGCGGGGACGGTGGTGCCCGATGAAGATTTGGGGCGGGTTGTATCGGAGTTGAAAGCGGGCCGGGTTGAGTTCAGGCTGGACCGAACGGCCAATGTTCACGTGCCCATTGGCAAAGCGTCGTTTTCAGAAGAGCAGTTATTAGAAAACTTTGCGGCCTTGATGGAGGCTATGCAGCAGGCTAAACCGGCTGCCGTTAAGGGCGCTTATATCAAAAAGGCTGCTTTGTGCGCCACCATGGGCCCGGGTATTAAGGTGGATACTACCCAGGCCATGCAATTGAAGTTAGATTGATTTTTGTAAACAAGTAAATACGTGATTTCTCCGTACCAGAGACAGCAGGCGCGTGGCAATTAAGTTTTAACGCTTAAAGTAAATTTGCCTGCCGAGGTAAGGGGTAAGAATTTTGTGATTGCCTTTGAATATACTCTTGGGCAATAAGTTGGCAATTCTTGCGTCTTTGCGTCGGTTGGGGCAAAGACGTTTTTATTTTTAGAGAAAGGAGGTATCCAAATTTGGCTATTTCTCGAGCAAAAAAAGAAGAGTTGGTTCAACAATATGTAAAAAAATTGAGCGGCAGTGAGGCAGTAATTATTACCGATTACCGGGGATTAAAGGTTAGCGACTTACAACAACTTCGAGCAAAAATCCGCGAGGTAGAGGGCAGTTTTTCAATTGTAAAAAACACCCTGGCCCAACGCGCCTTAACCGAAGCCGGATTGCCTGTACCGGAAGCATTGCTGGTTGGCCCGGTGGGCATTGGTTTTTGCGGTAGCAATATCCCCGCCGTAGCCAAGGCGATTGCGGACTTTGCCAAGACAAATGAGTTGCTGGCAGTTAAAGGCGGCTTAATGGGCAATAAAGTTATTGATGAAGCCGCCGTACAAAGCCTGGCCAAATTGCCTTCGCTGGAAACGCTGCGGGCGCAATTGCTGGGTCTCATCAATGCTCCGGCCTCGCAATTGGTGGGCGTTTTGAGCGGCAGTGTTCGCCAGGTGGTCAATGTTATCCATGCCTATTCAGAACAAGGCTCAGAAGCGCCGGCAGAAGCCTGACCAAAGACCAATGACCAATTTTTGTCGTTCGTCCTTCGTCATTTGTCGGTGATTATAGCGCCGTTGAGTTTTAACCGATGCAGTAATTAAATATTCAGATATCATAATAAAGGAGATAATTAAAATGGCAGATCTTGAAAAATTGGCGGATCAACTTAGCTCGCTAACCGTCTTGGAGGCGGCTGAATTAACCAAGATTTTGGAAGAAAAATGGGGCGTTAGCGCCGCCGCGCCAGCGGCCATGATGGCGATGCCTGTTGCGGCTGCCGGCGGCGGTGAAGCCGCAGCAGAAGAAGAAAAGACTGAATTTGACGTCATCTTAAAAGAAGTAGGCGACAAGAAAATTCAGGTCATCAAGGCCGTGCGTACAGTCCGTACAGATTTGGGCTTAAAAGAGGCCAAAGCCCTGGTTGACGAAGCTCCGGCTAAAGTGCTGGAAGCGGTCAACAAGGAAATGGCCGATGACGCCAAGGCCAAACTTGAAGCCGAAGGCGCGGTTGTGGAAATTAGCTAGTCAAATAGCCAATAACAAACAGCAGGTAGCAAAGATTTTGTCTACCTGCTGTTTGTATTCAACTTCTGGTTGCTTTGTTATTTGATGTAGAACTTACGCAAATCGTTGATGCATTCCAGAGGTGACAGTCACTTACAGAGTGATTGTCACCTCTGGAACGTACGTAAGTTCTATGATTTACTCCAGAGGGGAAATTTTTTCTATGATTTGGGCATATTCATCGGCCAGATTTTCGGCCTCTGTTTGCGACTCGGCTTCGGTGGTGACTCTAAAACAGGGCTGATCGGGGTCGGGGATAATCAGGACCCATTCATTGGCCTCAAGCGCAATTTTTACCCCATTAATCACGTGTTGATCTTTACGCTCCTCAAATTTTTCATTGATCAGGCGCATCACGCCGGCTTTGGCTTCCCATACGCAAGATACTTTCCTCTCGGCCACATAATACGGCGGTAATGTGTCTATCACCTCGCCCAACGAGACTTTTTGGATGGCTAAAAATTCTAACATTTTGGCCAAAGCCATCAACCCATCAACTGCACATTGAAAATCGGGGAAAATAAAATTGCCTTTGCCGTCGCCGGCCATGATCACGTTGTCGGTGCAAGTGGCTTTTATTAATGCGTTACGGTCAATTTCGGTACGAATAATGTGGCCGTTATATTTGGCGGCGATTTTTTCAAATACGTTAGGCAAGTTAAGGGGAATGGCAACGACACTCCCGGGAGCATCTTGCAAAACCATTTCGGCCATAACCGCGCAGGCAGTTGTTCCTTCCATTAAATAGCCCCGATTATCTACAAAGAATATTCTCTCGCCGCCTGGGTCCAGCCGCATCCCTAGCTGGGCATCCATAGTGGTGGTGATAATTTGCAATTGTTTCAAGGCGGCCTGGAATTGAGACCGATTCAGGGTTTCGCCCGGCCGGGTGGTGGTGGCGCTCAAGGCCACCACATTACATTTTAATTCGTCAAGAATGGTGGGCAATACGCCGGCAATAGGGGCGTCGGTAAAATCCACCACCAGGTTAAAGGCGGCTTCTTGAATGGCTTTGGTGTTGAGGTGTTTCAGGAAATCCTGGATGTAGTGTTCTTTGACCTGTTGGGCATATTCAATACCGCCAATGTCGTCAAGATAAACCCGCCGGAAATCTTCTCTGAAGAAAACGCGTTCAATATCCCGCTCTCTATTTTTGCTCAGATTCAGGCCCTGGTGGTCTATAAAAAGAATATCTATGACCCGCTCGTCAAAAGGCGAAAGCCTGACGTGAATGCCCCCTTCTACCCGGCTGACCTTGGTGTAGTAAGTAGCCACCGGAATTGGTTGCGACCCCAAATCCCACACGTTGATCCCCGCCGAGGGTAACCCAGAAATAATGGCCTGCTTGATCATCCGCGAGCTATGATGCACGTCGCGGTTAATGGTAACAATTGACCCTTTTGGCAGCGTTGCGCCAAACGCGGCCCCCAATTTGGCCGTAAACTCAGGGGTCAGGTCAATATTGACCACGCCGGTTACGCCAAAGCGGCCAAACAATACCCGCCGCCCCTGGGAACCCCACACAATACTGCTGTTGACGGTGGCCCCCGGTTCAACCTCTTTGCCGGGCCAAATTTTGATACTGGGATGCAGCACGGCGCCTTCACCAACAATGGTGCCGTCGCCAATAACCGCGCCTTCAAAAACCGTGGCATTGGCCTTAATGCTGCATTGCTTTAAAATAACCGCGCCGCTAATTTGCACCCGCTCGCCAATGTAACAGTTTCGCCACAGAATAGAATGATCAATGATGGCTTCGTTGTCAACCACGGTATAATCACGGATAACTGAAGGGCCACGAATAACAACCCCGTTTTTTATCTGGACCGAGTTTCCCAGGTAGATAGGCCCTTCTAAATGAACATCCGGCGCAAGTTCTACATCTTTTCCGGTCCAGATGTTGTCGCCCAGGTAACGCCCCAGGTCCAAACCCTGCACATCTCCCTGGAGCGCGTTGGCAGTGGCTCGCATGTACTCGGCAATATTACCCACATCGCACCAATAACCTTTGGCTACGTAACCATAGAGAGGATACCCCTGGGCATGCACCAAGGGGAACAAGTCTCTGGCAAAATCAAAGTGAACATTGCTTTCAAAAAAATCCAGGATTTCCGGTTCTAAAACGTAAATCCCGGTATTAACATAGTCAGACATCACCGAACCACGGCTGGGTTTTTCTTGAAATCTGGTGATTTGCCCTTCGTTATTAAGGTTGATGATGCCATAATCAAGCGGGTCGGCCAGCCGATAAAGGGCCAATGTGCCTAATGCTTTGGATTTTTGATGATAAGCAATCAGGTCGGTCAAGTTGATGTCGGTGAGGGCGTCGCCGCTAATCACCAAAAAAGTGCCGTCCAAAAAATCTTGCGTATTTTTTACACTGCCGGCTGTGCCCAGGGGAGTATCTTCAACACAGTAATGGATGTTCATGCTTATATTTGAGCCATCACCGGCATAGTCCTGAATTTGATCGGCCAGGTATTGAACTGTAATCATCACTTCGGTAATCTGGTGACGTTTGAGCAGGTCAAGAATATGGCTCAAAACCGGTTTGTTGACAATAGGGATCATGGGTTTGGGCCGTTCAATTGTGAGGGGGCGCAATCTGGAACCTGCTCCGCCGGCCATGATAACCGCTTTCATCAGGAATATTCTCCCCATTTTGACTAAAAGCCAAGTGTTGCCCTTATGATACCATAAAGTCAAGCAACGGTAAACAAAATCTTATCGTTTGTCCTTTGCCACACGCTCAAGAATTTACTATAATGGCCTAAAAAAATACCTCAGTTATTAATAGGAGAGGAGGGACAATGAACGGTTCCTGGTTAGATAAAAATCGTCACTTGATTTTTGGAATGCTCTTGGTAGCCGCTTTAGGGGGAGCGATAGCCTTTTATTTGCGGCAACCGGCGCAGACTCCAATCGAGATTGTACCGGTGGAACCCACGCTTACGGTAACGCCTATGGTAACGCCTACAGTAACGCCTTCAGCCAGCCCCACCCCGGCAATGGTGCGGGTATATGTTACCGGTGCGGTACTTAAGGCCGATGTTTATGTATTGCCGCAGAGCAGCATTATTAAAGATGCCATTATTGCTGCCGGCGGCTTCGCCCCAGAGGCCGACCCGGAGCGAATTAATCAGGCCCTGGAACTAAAAGACCAGCAACAAATTCACATCCCCCGGCAGGATGAGGAAAATCCACCACCGCCCGTGCAAGGTGGAGCCAATGATAATAATCCCCAGGAAACCGGCGGGAGTGTATCCATGGCCGGGCAACGGGTCAACCTTAATACCGCCACCCTTGACCAGTTAGATACTTTACCCGGCATCGGTCCGGCCATTGCCCGGCGTATTATTGATTACCGGGAAAAGATTGGTGGGTTCAAAAACATTGAAGAAATCACCCAGGTTAGCGGCATTGGCGAGGCCACGTTTGCCAAAATCAAAGACTTGACCTGTGTGGAATAACGACCAACGACCAATGACGAACGACCAACGACCAATGACCAACGACGAAATTTAGTCGCTCGTCGTCCGTCGTTCGTCGAATGATAAGCAGCGGTAAGCTTGAGCGGTGAATGGAACGACTAAAACCACAATGCCTTAAGTCAGGGAGCAAAAAATGGGCGAGGCCAAAAAAATCTATCTTTCCTGGACGGAGGTGGACCATTTATTGAGCCGTGAACTGGTGCCCCGCCTGCAACATTACAATTACGATGTGGTTATTGCTATTACCCGGGGAGGGATTGTGCCCGGCGGAATCATTGCCGAGCAGCTTGGGATTCAGCAAATCTTGGTGGCTTCTGTGGACTTTTACGAGGACCCAGAGCATAATTTGGATTGGCCGGTGTTTATGCAATTTCCGGCCGATAGTTTTTTGCGCGGCAAGCGCGTGCTCATTGTTGATGATGTTTGGTATCGCGGGCGAGAGGTGGTGAGCGTGAGTGAACGGGTGGAGCAGGTCGGAGGACGGCCGGTGTCGGTAGTGCTGCATTACAAGCCACAATTTTCTCAATTTGAAGACAAAACTCCCGACTTCTATGCCGTTGAAACTGACGACTGGATCATCTATCCCTGGGAAGTTAACCGGAGTTTTTTGAAATTATAGCCCTATGACCACGTTGCCCGCCTATACCGTCCGGGAAAGCGCCCGCGCCAGACACGTCAATCTGAAAATTTCCCTGGAACGTGGCCTGGAGGTGGTGATTCCCCGGGGTTTCAACCGCCGGCGTATCCCTGATATTTTGCAAAAAAAGCAGGCCTGGATCAAACGGACCGTCAAACGCCTTGAAGAACGCCGCCTCTTTTTGGCCGGAGAGCCGGCCCTGCCGGAACAAATCCGGCTCCAGGCCGTTGCCGAAACGTGGTCGGTGGCCTACCGGCCCACGTCGTCGGCGCAGATCACCGTTACCGAAAAAGCCGGGCAACGGCTGATCTTGAGCGGTAATGTGGCTGATGTTGACCAGTGCCAAACCGCGCTGCGCAAGTGGGTCGCCCGCAAAGCCAAACAGCATCTGACGCCCTGGTTGCGCCAGCTTGGTCAAGTTGAACAACTGCCTTTTGACCGGGTGACTTTTCGGGGCCAAAAGACTCGGTGGGGTAGCTGCTCTGGCCGCAAGACAATCAGCCTAAATTATAAACTCCTCTTCCTGCCCCCTGCCCTGGTGCGTTACGTGCTCATTCACGAATTGTGCCATACCAAACATCTCAATCATTCGGCCAAATTTTGGACGTTGGTAGGCCAAAAAGAGCCAAATTACAAACAATTAAAGAAAGAACTACGCGCCAGTTGGTGCTATGTGCCGGGGTGGGTGCAGGATTGAAGGTGGAGAAAGGGGAAAGTTTGGTTTCCCAAGTAAAAACCAATATATTCCAAATTAAATTTGGGATATATTTGGGATATATTGTAGCCCTTGCTTCCGGTTAGGAATACGCCAAACTATCGCGCACGCTCACGCGGGTGGCATTATAGGCCGGCAGTAGCGAGGCCAGGGTGGAGATGACCAAAATCACTATCAGCCAGACCAACACCGCCGGGAAATTGTACTGATAATCCAGGTTGGCCTCGAACATGGTTTGGCCCAAGGCGTTGGCCACCGCCCCGGAAATCAGGAAGGAAAGCGGAAATGCCACTGCCCAACTGAAAATCCCCTGTAAAACGCCTTCCATCACAAACATGCCCATAATGGTCAACGAGCGCGCCCCCACGGCCCGCATTACGCCAATTTCGCGGGTGCGCTCCACCACGCTGATGGAGAGCGACCCCATCAGGCCGATGCCCCCCACCAGGGCCATGATCACGGCCAGGGCCAGCAGCATGGTAGAGGTAATGCCAAATTGGCTATCGGCGTTGCCGCGTTCGGTGGTTGAGGTCCAACTGAAGAGAATGTCTATATGGCGCCGGGCGTAGAGAGTGCTAAGCTGGCTCTGAATGGCCTCGGTAAAGCCGGGGCTGTGATCAGCGGTTCTGACGCGCAGTAAAATGCCTTCGTTATATTTTTTGGTTACCCCGGCCACAGCCTCGGCGGGGGCATAAATATCGTCGCTGCTGAAGCTACCGCCAAAAATCAATTGGTAAAAACCAACCACTTGCCAGTCATCTTGACCAAATTTACCCAGGTCAAGGGTAACGGTGTCGCCCAACTTTATGCCGTTGTCTGTGGCCGTTTCCTGGTTCATGACCACCACCCGACCGTCGCCGGGTTGGAGCCAGCGTCCGGCTACCATCAGGGGACGGTAAATATCGCTCCTGGCGGGCACGCCGTTGATCTGCGCCCCCAACCCGGCTTCTTTAGCCCGCTGGCCCTTCTTTAAAATGGAAGCCGGATTTTGGAACCACAACTCGGCTGTTACAACGCCCGGCACCGATTGGGCCATAGCCTCAATGCGGTCGGCCCGTTGGTTGTCGTAAAAAATAAAAAACATGTCAAAGTTACGTCGGCCAAATTCGTTATCAAGCGTAGCCGTGATAGACGACGATAAACTCATCACCATCAAGAACATGGTTCCGGCCGCAATCAGCACCAGTTGGGTTAAAATTAACCGCCCTTTGCGCCGGAACATATTACCCAGGGCAATGGCATACGGGGCCGAGAGTAATCGCTGGCCCATCCGTTCTATGGTTCGGTCAAACCGGCTGGCGCCAAACCTGCCGCTGCCCAGGCCATAACTGGCAATCGCTTCTCGCACGGTGATGGTTGCGCCACTCAAAACCGGCCACAGCGCGGCCAGCAAGGGGGCGACCAGGGCCGCAATGACCTGGTAAGAAATGGCCCGCTGCGACACCTGGAACACGTTATAATCAATATTAAAGAGATTCAAAAACCACTGGCTGATGCCAAAGGCCATAAACGCGCCCAGCGGCAGCGAGATGAACAGGGCCAGCAGACCATAAATCACCACCCCGGCCAGGTAAATTTTGATAATGGCCCCGGTGTCGCCGCCAATGGCCTTGATGATGCCAATTTGGTTGGTTTGTTGGGTAATGAGGGCGGTTAAGGTGTTAATGACCAATACCACGCTGGCCAGCACCGAGACCACGGCCAGAATTTCAAACACCAGGTTCATCCCCTCCACAAAAAAGCGGCCCCAGTGTTCGTTGGGGTCTTGGTAAAATGTCACCGCCACCCCAATGTTTTCTTTGGCCAGGCGATCTTTTATCTCCGAGGCCACTTCTTTGGCTTGTTCCAGGCTGTAAGGCTCAACCCGCGCCTTAAGATGGGTAAACTCGCCTTTGGGAATATTGAAGCGTTCCAGCCCTTGGGCGTTAACAAAAAAGTAGGCATCCCCGCCAAACTGGGGCGGAGGCACAAAGGGATGGCGAATTTTGCCGATAATATGCAGCGGCCGGTCGGTTTTGTCCAATTCAAAAATAACTTCGTCGCCAATTTCCAGGCCAAAAAACTGGCTCGACAACCGCTCGATGGCAATGTCGTTCTTTTTGGGCCACTCGCCTTCTTTTAGCTGCACCGTGTCGTAAACTTGGTCCCGGTAATCATCCCGCATCACTATTGAGCCGCGCGACCATTCGTCATCGGGGTGGATTTTATAGCGCACGGTGACCTCGTTCATTGCTTCCAGGTCAACCAGGCCCGGAATTTTTTTGAGGTCCAGGGCCGTGTTCCGGTCAACCTGGTCGGTAAGATACATTTGAATGTGCGACGGCGAGGAAGCCTGATGGGCCGTATCCATGCCGGAGAGCAATTGGTCGGACATGCCAAAAATAGCCCCCACGGCAAATACGCCCACGGCAATGCTCAATACGGCCAGGGCCGTGCGGATTTTATTGTCCCATAGATCAGACCAGACTTTGTACCAGATAACGCTCATAGTGATTTATGATTTACGATTTGCAATCTGTAGTTTATAATTGAGGGGGCAGGGTTGCCGCCACAAGTGACCTATTAAACTCTTGGTGGTTATGCCTTTTTAGCAAAGAGCCTGGCAAAACCAGGATAAGGGAGCAATGGGATAAGGTCAAAGGTAATCAGCCCTTCTTTGACCAGCGGCAGCGTGCCCAACACCTGTTTAGCTTCCGCCGCGTCCGCACATTCCAGCATCAGAACGGCTTCGGACCTGTCCTGGCGAAAGTATAATTCCCGAAACACCCCGGTTTGATAAAGTTCCCACACTCTAGCGGCCTCGGCCTGGAGGTGAGGTTTGAATTTTTCGGCGGTGACGCCGGAAAATTCTTTTTCCAGGGCCAAAAATTTCATCAGATCAATCTCTTTTCTAAACAGATACTGCGCGGATTGCCGGCGTATTGCCCAAAGGGGGGAATATCGGCGTAGCCCGATTGCCGGTACAGGCCCAAGGCTTCCGGTTGTCGCCCGGCCGTTTCCAGGCGCAAAACTTGAAAACCCATCGCCACGGCTTCTTGTTCCAGGCGAGTTAGAATCAACTTGGCCAGGCCCAGGCCGCGCGCTTCTTGTTTAACAAACATCCGTTTGATTTCGCCAGTGTGGGCCTCAAGTTGGCGCACCGCCCCGCATGCCACCGCCTGTCCGGCCAGATACCCCACCCAAAAAACTGTACTGTCTTGATTAAAATTAGTCAAATCCAAAGCATTAACCTTTTCACCCGGATACCGTTGGCCAAGTTCGTTATCCAACTGGCGGATGAGGGCCAGGGCATCTTTACTCTCAAGGGGGTTGACTTTGGTGATCAAAAAGTGCTTCATTTTTAGATTGAAACTCAAAACGTTGACTTTTTGATGATGACCGAAAGCAAAAACGGAATTTCATTTTTCACTTCATAACACTCAGGGCTAAAACCGGCGAGCATCGCTTCAAGTTCCTCCTTAAGGTATGCCCCTCGGATGGAACGAAAGAAACCATTCTGGCTCGGCGCCCAATACAGCCACCACACCCTTCTCAAATCATGGATGAACAGCACCCCGTCATCGGCCAGGATGGTCAGCAGATTGTCAATCACTTGCCGGGGATTTTCCCAGTGATGCAGGCTATAGGTGCTGTAGATTAAATCAAATTTACCCAACGATTGCAGAAGCCCGGTATCGGCGGCATCGCCCACCACAAAATTAACCCGGCTGTCAAGCCCGTTACTTTTTAACAATTCTTGCCCTACCGCCGCCATATCCGGCGATAATTCCAGGGCGGTCACCTTCACCTGGGGATATTTTTGGGCAATCATGCCGGCCACATGGCCCGGCCCTGCCCCCACGTCAAGATAACGCCCGGTTACGCCCAATGTATCCAAACGCTCCAAAAAAGTGCGGTAGCGTAAGGTTGACTTTTGCGCCCCCACGGCGTATTGCCGGGCCGCTGCCAATCCCTCAAAATCTTGCTCTTGATCCACTTCAATTTTTCGCGCAAACATTATCCACCTCCAACGTTTTCTCCATTTGAATAACCGATAAGGGAATACCGTCTAAATTGTTTTCAAAACGCTTGACAACTTCATACCCCAACTTCTCATAAAACCCATAAGCCGATAATCCCGACAGAAGAAATATTTTCTTTAGCCCTTGTTTCTGGGCATAAGTTTCAATAACGGCCATCAATTCTTTCCCGATGCCATTCCCATGCCTGCCCACATCCACAAAAACACTCCTGACTCGCCCTTGATCAAGCGAAACAGTGCCAACCACCTGCTTATCAACAAGGCTAACAATAATTAATTGGTGCCGGGCATCCTCCATTACCCTGGCAGGGGTGTAAAACTGGACCAGCTTGTCAATAGCTTCCGGGGGGTAATCTTTAATATTGACCTGCCGTAAATTCTGAATAATGAGTTGGCTTAATGGCTCTGCATCTTTGGGTTCAAATCTTCTGACCACCATGTTCCTACGCATACGCCAAACTCTCCCGCACGCTCACCCGCGTGGCGTTACGGGCCGGGATGATGGAGGCCAACGTAGAAATAATCAAAATAATCACCAGCCAGGTGATAACGGCTTCAAAGTTGTACAAGTAATCCAGGTTTGTATCAAACATGGTCTGCCCCAGGGCCGCGGCCATGGGCCGGCCAAAAGCAAAGGAGAGAGGCACGGAGATGGCCCAGCTCAACAAACCCTGTAAAACCCCCTCCATCACAAACATGCCCAGCATGGTGGCAGAGCGCGCGCCGATGGCCCGCATCACGCCAATTTCACGGGTGCGCTCCACCACGCTAATGGAGAGCGACCCCATCAGACCAATGCCGCCCACCAGGGCCACAATAATGGCCAGGGCCAGGAGCATGGTGATGGTGATGGCAAATTCGCTTTCGCTTGCCTCCCGGTCTTCAAACGTCATGCCGCTATCAAAACTGTTAACGTCCATCTGCCGGGTTTCGTAGACGGTTTTGAGGGCGCGGTTGATTGCATCCACGGTTTCCAGTTGGTGGGGGTCCGTGCGTACCAGCAGCCGGTCGCCCTGATTGTGTTTTTTGGTGGTATCAAAGACCACGTTTTGCAGGGCGTAAATGGGGTCGGAATCAAAATCGTCGCCGGCAAACATCTGGTAGATGCCAACCACCTGCCACTGATCATGGCCCAATTCACCCAGGTCCAGGGTCACCACATCACCCACGCCAATGTCATTGTCATCGGCCATCTTTTGGCGGATAACAACCACCCGGCCGTCATCCGGCTGTAGCCAGCGCCCCGCCACAATCAGCGGGCGGTACATCTGGCTTTCGGTGGGGATGCCGATCAGGTCGGCCCCAATTCCGGCATCTCTCAACCGTTGGCCTTCTTTTAACACCGAGGCAGAGTGGGTAAACCAAACTTCGGCCTGGGTCACACCGGGCTGGTCGGCGGCCATTTTTAGCAGCCGGTCAATCCGGTACGTGTCGTCAAAACCCAAGCGGATATCATATCCTCGCCGGGCAAAATCATTATCCAGCGAGGCCGTAATGGACGAGGACAAACTCATCACCATCAAAAACATGGTCCCGGCAGCCACCAGCACCAATTGGGTCAGGATCAGCCGTCCCTTGCGGCGGAACATATTGCCCAAGGCAATGGCATACGGCGAGGCGAGAATCTGGGCGGCCACCCGCTCAATTGCCTGGTCAAACCAATTGGCCCCAAAATGACCACCCCCCAGGCCATAACTGGCAATCGCCGCCCGCACGGTAACACCGGCTCCGCTCAACACCGGCCATAACGCGGCCAGCAGCGGCACGGCCAGGGCCGCTATGATTTGAAAAACAATGGCCCGGGTTGACACCTGAAATACCTCATAGTCAATGTTAAACATGTTCAGAAAATTCTGGGTCATCCCAAAAGCCAACAGCGCGGCCGGTGGCAGGGCAATCAACAGGGCCAGCAGGCCATAAATCACCACCCCGGCCAGATAAATCATAATAATGGTTGCGGTTTTGCCGCCAATGGCCTTGATGATGCCAATTTGATTAGTTTGCTGGGTGATGAGGGCGGTCATAGTATTGGTCACCAGCACCACGCTCATAAATAACGAGAGAACGGCCAGCACTTGCAGCACCAGGGTGATGCCTTCCACAATAAAGCGCCCCCAGTGCTCATCGGGGGTTTGATAAAAAGTGACAGCCACCCCAACCCCCTCTTTGGCCAGGCGGTTTTTTATTTCCGAGGCCACGGTTTGGGCCAGGTCGCGGCTGTAGGGTTTGATCTGCACTTTGAGGTTGTCAAACTTGCCATCCGGCACATTAAAGCGCTCCATGCCCTGCGCGTCTGTAAAAAACACGGCGTTGCCGCCAAATTGGGGCGGCTCCACAAAATTGGCCCGAATTTTGCCGGTCACGGCTAAAGCCCGGTCGGCGCCATCCAACTCAAAGATCACTTTATCGCCAATGTCTATGCCAAAATGCTGGCTCGATAAACGCTCAATGCCGATGTTGTTCTTTTTGGGCCATTCCCCGGCTTTGAGTTGTAGAATGTCAAATTTTTGCGCTTCGTAATCATCGTGCATGGCCAACACGCCGGGACTCCACTCATCTTCCGGGTTGAGCTTGTAGCGGATGGAGACGGAGTTCAAAACCTCAACATCGTCCAGCCCCTTAATGGTTTTTAAGCGAATAGCTGTGTCCTCGTCAATGTAATCCTGCAAATACATATTAATGTGCGAGGGTACATCATTTTGGTGCGAGGTATCCATGCCGGTCAGCAATTGGTCGGCCATGCCAAAAATGGCCCCCACAGCAAACACGCCTACGGCAATGCTCAAAACTGCCAGGGTAGTGCGGACTTTATTCTTCCACAGGTCAGACCAGATTTTGTACCAGATGACGCTCATAGTTATTTACCGTTGATCCGAAAAACCGGGTGGCGCGGCGCCTCGGCTACAAACGCCTCCACCGGCGCATCCGGGCCAACTTCAAAGTAAGGTTGGGTGATGGGTTCCAGCTTGATGTACTTTTTTAGCACCGGCCCGCTTTCCTCCGGCCCCGCTTCCTTAATGGCTACTGTTTCAGAGCGTCGTCCCTGGGTTAATGTGACTTCCCCGGCGGCGCGGGCGTTTTTTACCCAACTCACTTCACCATAGGGAGCCACCAGCCAGCGCGTGTCACCTTCTTCTACCAAAGAAACCGGCGTGGAGTACAGCTTGCCGCTTTTTCGCCCGCGCACGGTGAGCATGTAGGTTTGTTTGGGGCCAAGGCCAAAACGAACCAAAGCCTGCATGAGCCGGTTGATAAATTTTACCGTAGTGTTCACTTGATAGGTTTTAGCCATAAGTTACGTTCCTTATTGGTACGCCAAACTCTCCCGCACGCTAATGCGCATGGCCCCCCGCGCCGGCAGCAGGCTGGCAATAATGGACATCACCGTGATAATGCCCAGCCAGTAGAGCGCGCCGGTGGGCGTGTATTTGTAGATAATGGCCGACTGGACTGCGTTGGCCAGGGCGTCGGTCATCAACCGGCCGGCCGGGATGCTGAGCGGCAGGGCAATCAGC